>DATFFY010000184.1:0-14455 GCA_035249805.1 Acidimicrobiales bacterium
AGGCGCGGTTCTCCGCCGAGCGGCTGGCCTCGGACCACGTCGACGCCTACCGGGCCGCCGTCCGGCGGGCCGGCCTCGTCGCCGCGTGAGCCAGCCGTCCCCGTGGCAGACCGCCAACCCGGTGGCCGCGATCGGCCGCCCCGGGGGTGACGTCACCCTCGTCGAGGGCCAGACGTTCTTCATCGGCGATCGCTGCGGAGACGCGCACCCCAGCCTGCCGCACGGGTTGTTCTTCCTCGACACCCGCATGCTGTCCCGCTTCGAGCTGCGCCTCAACGGGCACCCCCTCGAGTCGGTGGCCGTCGACGTGCCGGAGCCCTTCGCGGCGACCTTCGTCACCCGTGCCGCGCCGGCCGCGGGGATCGCCGACGCGACGCTCGTCGCGTTCCGGGAGCGCCACGTCGGCCGCGGACTGCGGGACAGGGTCGTGGTCACCAACCACGGGCTGGGCGATGCACCGGTGACGCTCGAGCTGTTCGTCGGCGCCGACTTCGCCGATCTGTTCGAGGTCAAGGAGAGCCGGGTGCGGGCCAAGCCCGGGGTCGAGCAGCGGGTCGACCGTGACAGCACCGTGTTCCGGTGGGGCGACGGCCCCGTCGCCCGTCAGACGACGGTCGCGTACTCCGTGCCGAGCGCGATCGAACCCGGCCAGGCGACCTGGACGCGGGTGCTGCGGCCCCGGGAGTCGTGGGAGCTGTGCGTGGAGGTGACCGTCGGGGTCGGGGGCGCGCCGATCGAGACGCGCTTCCCGTGCGCGGCCGACGACCAGGGGAGCAGCGTGCCCGACGAGCGGCTCGCGTCGTGGCGGGCCGGTCTCCCGCTCGTCGAGTCGGACCATCCCGACCTCGCGCCGGCCGTGCTGACCGCGGGGGACGACCTGGGCGCGCTGCGGATCTTCGACCCGGAGCACCCCGACACGCCGATCGTCGCCGCGGGCGCCCCGTGGTTCATGACCGTGTTCGGGCGCGACTCGCTGCTCGCCGGCTGGATGACCCTGATCGCGGACCGCTCCCTCGCGCACGGCGTGCTCGAGACCCTCGCCCGCTTCCAGGGCGACGACGTCGATCCCCGCACCGAGGAGGAGCCCGGGAAGATCCTCCACGAGATCCGCTTCGCGGCCAGCGCCGCGCTCGCGCTCGGCGGCGGCGACGTGTACTACGGCTCGATCGACGCCACGCCGCTGTTCGTCATGCTCACGGGCGAGCTCGTGCGCTGGGGGCTGCCCATCGGCGAGGTCGCCGACCTGCTGCCCTCGGTGGACGCGGCGATGCGCTGGATCGACGCGTTCGGCGACCGCGACGGCGACGGCTACGTGGAGTACGAGCGGCGCAGCCCGCACGGCCTGGCCAACCAGGGCTGGAAGGACTCCTGGGACGGCATCCGATTCGCGGACGGCACGCTGGCCGAGCCGCCGATCGCGCTCTGCGAGGTGCAGGGCTACGTCTTCGCCGCCCACGTGGCCCGCGCCGATCTCGCCGACCTGATGGACGAGCCGGAGGTCGCGATCCGGCACCGAACCGCGGCCGAGGAGCTGCGCCGCCGGTTCAACGACGACTTCTGGCTCGAGGAGCAGGGCACCTTCGCCCTCGGCCTCGACCGTGACAAGCGAGCGATCGACGCGATCACCTCGAACCCCGGCCACTGCCTGTGGACCGGGATCGTCGAGCCCGAGCGGGCCCCGCGCCTGGCCGATCGGCTGCTCGAGGACGACCTGTTCTGCGGTTGGGGCCTTCGGACGCTCGCCACCGGGATGGCGGCCTACAACCCCGTCAGCTACCACAACGGCTCGGTCTGGCCGCACGACAACGCCCTCTGCGCGGCGGGCCTCGCCCGCTACGGCCTCGCCGACCAGGCGCACCGCATCATCGAGGGCCAGCTCGCGGCCGCGAGCCGCTACGCCAGCCGGCTGCCCGAGCTGTTCGCCGGCTTCCCGCGGGACGACCTCGGCGTGCCGGGCACCTACCCCGCGTCGTGCTCCCCGCAGGCCTGGGCCGCGGCGTCACCGCTGCTCTGGCTGCGGACCCTCCTGCAGCTCGAGCCCGACGTGCCCCGCGGCCAGGTCTCGGTCACGCCCGCGCTGCCCTCGTCCATGACCCGGCTGAGCGTCACGAACGTCCGCGTCGGGGACGCCGTGCTCGACGTCGAGATCGACGACGACACCACCGCGGTGCTGTGCCCGGGCCTCACCGTGCTCCGCTGATCTGCCGCTCAGGCGGTGATCTGGCGGAGGATCGTGCCGGCGTCGAAGTAGACGCGCTCGCACACGATGCGATCGCCCTCGAAGAAGAAGAACGCCGTCATCGGGCACCGGAACGACCTGCCCGTCGGGGGCTGGCCGAGGAACTCCCCGTCGTTCGTGCCAAGGAGGTCGAGCTCGACGACCACGGCGTCGTCCGTGTGGTGGAGCGCCTTCAGCTCGTTGCGCTGGTCGGGGAAGGCAGCCCGCGAGGCGGCGAAGTAGCTCCGGACCTCCTCCTCGCCGTCGAACACCTGCCCGGTCGCGATGAGCTCGTAGCGCGGGTGCCCGAAGGTGGCGATGGTGGCGTCGAAGTCGTGCCGGTTCTCGGAGTCCATGTGCTCCCGCACGACGGCCTCCCGCCGCTGCCGCAGGTGCTCGTCCACGCGCTCGCGCCGCCTAGGCGCCGAGCCGCTCGCGGACTCGCACGGCGAGCTCCTCGGCGGCGTGCCGGTCGAGCAGCTCGTCGGCCGCGAACATCGCCTGCTGGAGGTGGGGCCCGTAGCCGCGGTACCGCTCCATGTGCGCCTTCGTGATCGGTTGCACCACCCAGTGGATGTGGGTGGCGACGCCGCCGGCGTGCGACCAGAGGCAGACGTACACCTGCTCGGCCTCGGTGAGCTCCTGCACCACCTGCGAGACCCGCTGGAGCAGGGGCCCCAGCTCCGCCGCCTCCTCGGGGTCCAGCGCGCCGACCGAGGTCACGTGGCGGACCGGCTTCACGATGAGCGTGCCCACGCCGAGCGAGTCGATGCAGTGGTCCACCCGCCAGCGCCTCGTGTCGTGGATCGCCCCGCCGGGCGGGGTCATCCGCCCTGACGTGAGGTCGCAGCACAGGCACCCCTGCACATCAGCGTCGCCCGCCACCACGCCAAGAGCGTGCTCGCTCCGCGCCGGCCCCGCAACTGATCGCGCCCGCCCGGCTGCTCGAGCTCTGATGGCGTAGCGTCGCGCCCCGTGGGGAGCTTCGAGGTGCCGGACGACCTTCGCTTCAACCGGGGTCCGATCGCGGACCCCGGCGCCTTCGCCGCCGAGGCCGGTGCGAGGTCGTGGCTCTTCCTCTGCGGGAGCGAGTTCGCCTCGATGGACGGCGGCATGTCGTTCGAGCAGGTGCAGGACGCGGTGGACGAGGCGGAGAACATCGTGTCGGACCCGCCCGTCGAGCCGACGCTCGACCTCGTGCGAGAGCACCTGGCCGCGATCGACCGGTTGCCGCGGCCGACGCTCGTCACCTGCCGGATGGGTCCTCGCTCGTCGGCGTCCGTGTACGTCTACGCCGGGCTCGAGGCCGGCGCCACGGCCGACGAGGTGCTCGCCCGAGCCGATGCCGACGGCGCCCCGTTCGCATCGGTGGAGCCGCTGCGCGAGCTCGTCCGCCAGGGGATCGAGCAGCTCGAGCTGCCCTGACCTTCAGCCCCCGGGCGGTCCGGCCGTGGCCGGCCGGAACTGCGCGGCCCAGTGGCGGAACCGGGGGATGGGTCCGTCGCCCTTCACCAGGCGAGGCTGGTCCACGTGCCGCAGGCCCTCCCAGATCGGGATGTCCTGGCGGACGCCGCCGACCGCGCCCCGGTGCATGAGGTCGGCCACCTCGTCGACGGGGACGCCGGCGATGCGGTCCCCCGACGGTGGCCGCTCGACGGTGGTGACGACGGTGAAGTCGAGGTGGCCGGGCGTCGTCGGCGTGGTCAGGAGCAGGACCCGGTAGCGGAGGCCGACGGCCTCCGCCGTGTTGAGCGAGTGGGCGTAGCCCAAGCCGTGCGTGTCGGTGTCGAAGAACGTGGTGATCTCGGGGGGTCCCTCGCGCAGGAAGTTCGGCGTGGCGAAGTGGAACTCGGAATGGAACGAGGCGCCGCGCGCGTCGTACCTGGGCTCCGACAGCGGGAAGCCGTGGACGATGCCGAAGTGCACCGTGTCGACGCCGTTCTCGTGGACGGTCTCGACGTGGGCCGCGATCGGCAGCGTCGTCACGATCGGCTCGGTCCAGCCGCCGAGATCGAGGTCCGGGACCTCGAAGGTGGGCTCGCCGCCGGTGGCGTCGTGCCAGGCGAACAGGAAGCCGAACCGTTCGATGGTCGGGTACGCGCGCAGCCGGCCGGGATAGTCGGGATCGCCGGGGTACTCGGAGCCGACGCAGGCGCCGTCGACGTCCCAGCGCAGGCTGTGGAACGGGCAGCGGAGCGACTCGTCGACCACCGTGCCGCCGCGGGCCAGGTTGGCCCCGAGGTGCGGGCAGTAGGCGGACGCCACGGCCGGCCGACCCGACGCCGTGCGGAAGGCCACGATGCGCTCGCCGAGGTACGCGCGCTCGAGGAGCCCGCCGGTGGGCAGCGCCGCCGACTCGGCGACGGCGAACCAGCCGATCGGGAACGGCGGCCGGGGGTCGACCACGGCGCCCGGCGCGGCGACGGTCGTCATCGAGCGGTGATCCTCGGGTCGAAGCGGCCCGCGAACGTGCGGAGCGGCAGGTCGGCGCTGGTGACGATGCCGGGAGGCGCGTCGACCACGGCCCGGATCGAGTTGAGCGCGGGCATGCCGGTGATGGTCATGCCGACGGACGCGAAGGCGTCGGCGGAGGAGAAGTCGGTGCCGGGCTTCGGGAAGATCATGTGCTTGGAGTAGATGCACGGGTCCCCGTCGACCTGGGTGATGTAGCAGGCCTGGATGTCCCACCGAGGCTCGGTGTACGGCGTCATCTGCCACTCGAGGTGCATCTCGATGCGGGGCTCGCCCCCGACCATGCCGAGGTACTTGAGGTAGCAGCCCCCGAGCGAGCCCTTCGGCAGCTGGTACCACCCGAGGTCGATGTCCTTGGTGCACGCGCCGAGCTCGTGCTCGAAGCGCACCTCGTCGAGGGTGAGGTCGAAGCAGTCGGCCATGAGCCGCACCGCGTCCTCGAACACCCGGGTGTACCGCTCGAGCATGCCGGGCACGGCCGGGTCGTCGACGGGCCGGCCGAACCCGACCTCGACCCAGGTGTCGACCGAGTGGTGGCACGACACGTCGACCGACTCCTTGCACAGCACGTGCTGGACCTCGGTGACGTCGGCCGAGTGGACGATCGACAGGATCTGGGCCAGCCCCGGGTTCATGCCGGTGCCGTAGAAGGTCGAGCCGCCCCGCTCGCAGGCGGCCCGCAGGACCTCCTCCTCGGTGCGACCCGAGGGATGGGGGTGGTTGGCGTTGCGATGGTGACCGGTGATCCAGTCCGCCGTCGTGACGATGTCGATGCCGGCCTCCAGGATCCGCTCGTAGAGGGCGACGTCGGGGAAGACCCCGTGGAACGTGACGCAGTCGGGGCCGGCAGCGATGATCTCCTCGACGGTGCCCGTCGCGATGACGCCGACGGGGTCGATGCCCACGATCTCCCCCGCATCGCGGCCGATCTTGTCGGCGGAGTAGCAGTGCAGGCCGACGAGCTCGAGATCGGGATGGTTCCCGATCCGCTTGATCATCTCGGACCCGACGTTGCCGGTCGCGACCTGGAACACCCGCACCCGGCGGTCCTCGGCTCCCATCGTCCCTCTCCCTCCCACCGCGCCGCTTGCGGCCCGGGCCGCCGATTGTTTCACTTCGAGCGTGGACATCACCCTCCAGTCCGTGCTCGTCGTGATCGTCATCGTCGCCATCGCGATCGCCGGGTTCGCCTACGCCGACCGGGGGGGCCGGCGGGACCGGGACTGACGCTCGGCCGGCCGCCGCAGCTCGCAGGGCTGATCCGGTGGCGCTCGAAGGGCGCCCTCGCCCTCGGCGGCCCCGGCCTGTCGCTCTGAAGCGCGCGCTCCGGACGAGGTAGCCTCCGCCTGGCACCTGCAGGCGCGTGCCGGGCGGGGGCGACGAATGGGGGCCACTTGCGACCTGCGTTCCTGAAGCACCTGCCCGTGGGCGGCACGCTTCCCGATGAGGTCTGGGCCGCTCGTCACCGTGGGCTCCGGATGTTGCTGTGGGCCCACGCGGTCGCCATCCCGATCTACGCCGCCGTCCAGGGCTACGGCCTCGTGCACACTGCGCTCGAGTCCGCCATCGTGCCCGTTTCGGCCGTGGCAGCCGGCTACCCGGGGCTCTCCCGTCGCGTCCAGACCTCGGCAGCGAGCCTCGGCCTGCTGTCGTCGTCGGCGGTGCTGGTCCACCTCTCCGGCGGCCTGATCGAGATGCACTTCCACTTCTTCGTCATGGTGGTCGTGGTCTCGCTCTACCAGGACTGGCTCCCGTTCCTGGGGGCCATCGCCTATGTGCTGATCCACCACGGCCTGCTCGGAGCGCTGGACCCGGAGTCGGTGTTCAACCATGCCGCGGCCATCAACCACCCATGGCGCTGGGCATCGGTCCACGCCCTGTTCATCGCGGCCATCAGCGCCGCCAGCATCGTGAACTGGCGGCTCAACGAGGCACACAGTGCCAGGCGTCTGGCGGCGGAGGAACGGTTGGCTGAACAGGGGGAGGTGATGGCCAAGGTCAACGAGGTGGGACGGCTCCTGTCGTCCGACCTCGAGCTCGATCACATCGTCCAGAGGGTGACCGACCATGCCACCCGACTGACCTCGGCAGAGTTCGGAGCGTTCTTCTTCAGGCAGTCATCGGAGAACGGCGAGTCCGACCTGGTCTACACCCTGTCCGGCGCCCCCGCCGAGGCCTTCTCTGGCTTCCCGATGCCCCGAGCGACGGCCGTGTTCGGACCGACCTTCCTGGGTGAGGGCGTCATCCGCAGCGATGACATCACCCGGGACTCTCGCTACGGCCGCGAGGAGCCACATCACGGGATGCCGCCGGGTCACCTCCCGGTGCGAAGCTACCTGGCGGTACCGGTCATGGCCGGTGACGAGGTGCTGGGCGGACTGTTCTTCGGGCACCCAGAGCCAGGGCGCTTCACCGAAGCCGACGAACGCCTGGCGTCGGGCATCGCCGCCCACGCCGCCCTCGCGGTGCGCAACGCCCAGCGCTTCGCCAACCAGCGGGAGGCGGCTGAGACGCTCCAGCACAGCCTCCTGCCCGAACGCCTCCCACTGCTGCCGGGCGTGCAGACCGCCGCGCAATATCACGCCGGGGGCAATGGCACCGAGGTCGGCGGTGACTGGTACGACGTGCTGCAGCTGCCGGAAGGCAAGATCGCGCTGGTCGTCGGCGACGTCGTGGGCCGAGGCATCCGGGCAGCAGCGATCATGGGGCAGTTGCGCAACGGGCTGCGTGCGCACGCGCTCGACGGTTCCTCTCCCGCTGAGACGCTGGCTCGGCTCAACGACTTCGCACGAGAGACCGGGCTCGTCGGCTACCAGGGGACCGTGCTGCTCGCTGTCTATGACCTCGGCGACGGCAGCCTCAAGATCGCCAGCGCCGGACATCTCCCCGTGGCCGTCCGCCACCCCGACGGGTCGACCGAGCTGCTCGGCGAACGGCTCGGCCTCCCGATCGGGGTGGCCCCGAACGGCAACTACCGGCAGATCGAGGTCACCCTCGAACCAGGCTCGGCCATCTGCCTGTTCACCGACGGGCTCGTGGAGGATCGGGTTCGTCCCCTCGAGGAGGGCCTTGCCCGCCTGTGCGACCGCCTGCGAGACCCGTTGGTCGACGCTCGGCAGCTCTGCGACGGCCTCGCTGCGGCCATGGCCGCTGGACGGAGCCTCGAAGACGACAGCGCCATCCTGGTGCTCGTCGCCGAGCCGCTCGGGAGCGACATCCGTCTGACCGTGCCCCGCGACGAATCAGCGCTCGCACCCCTGCGGGCAGTCCTTCGGCACTGGCTCGCGCGGGCAGGCGTGCCTGACGACGACAGCTTCGACATCCTCGTGGCCATCGGCGAGGCCAGCTCCAACGTCATCAAGCACACCCCGACGGACGACACGACGTTCCACGTCGAAGGGCACCTCGATGTCGACCTGACCCTCGTCGTCCGGAACGAAGGCGCCTGGCGAGCCCCGACCCAGAACCGGGTCGGGGGGCGGGGGTACGTGATCATGAACCAGCTCATGGACAGCGTCGAGGTGACGGCCGGGCCGCCGGAGACGACCGTGACCATGCGCAGGACCCTCGCCCGCGACCTGACCACCACATCTGCATGAGCCCGTCGGTCCTCACCACGGAGGGGACCGGCGGCGCCTGTGTCGCCAGGATCAGCGGAGACCTCGACATGGCTGCCGCCGATGGCCTGGTGAACGCGATCGTCCGGGCGGCCCAGGACGCGCAGGCCACCGCCGTGGTACTCGATCTCACGGACTGTCACTACCTCGACAGCGCGGGCGTCAGCGCGATCTTCCTGACGCACGAGCACCTGAACAGCCGACAGGTGCTCCTGACCCTGGTGAGCCCGGCGTCATCGCCGGTGAGCCGGCTGCTCAAGATCGTGCAGCTGGAGGAGCTCGTCGCCGTGTACGAGACCATCGAGATGGCCCTCGAGCGCAAGCAGACTTGACTCGGTGAGCTGCCGACGACGCACCGTGCAGGGGGAGCGCGAGGGGCGACCGGCCGGCTCTCGGGAGGCCGGCGGTCTCGTCGGTCAGATGTCGTAGTAGAGCGTGAACTCGTAGGGGTGGGGGCGGAGGCGCAGCGCGTCGACCTCGTGGGTGCGCTTGTACGAGATCCACGTGTCGAGCAGGTCCTCGGTGAACACGCCGCCGACGCGGAGGAAGTCGTTGTCCGCCTCGAGGGCGTCGAGGGCCTGTTCGAGCGACCCCGGCACCTGGGGGACCTGCGCGAGCTCCTCGGGCGGCAGGTCGTACAGGTCCTTGTCCATCGGCGTCGGCGGCTCGATGCGGTTGGTGATGCCGTCGAGGCCGGCCAGCATCATCGCCGAGAAGGCGAGGTACGGGTTCGACGTGGAGTCGGGGCACCGGAACTCGACCCGCTTCGCCCGCGGCGAGCGCTGGCCGACGGGGATGCGACAGGCGGCGCTCCGGTTGCGCTGCGAGTACACGAGGTTGACCGGCGCCTCGTAGCCCGGGACGAGCCGCTTGAAGCTGTTCGTCGTGGGGTTGGTGAACGCGATGATCGCGTGCGCGTGGTGGAGCAGGCCGCCGATGTACCAGCGGGCGAGGTCGCTGAGGCCCGCGTAGCCCGCCTCGTCGTAGAAGAGGGGCTCGCCGCCCTTCCACAGCGACTGGTGCGTGTGCATGCCCGACCCGTTGTCCTCGAACACTGGCTTGGGCATGAACGTCAGGGACTTGCCCGCCTGCCACGCGACGTTCTTCAGCACGTACTTGAACGTCAGCAGCTTGTCGGCCATGGCCAGCAGGGTGTCGAAGCGCATGCCGATCTCGCCCTGGCCGCCTGAGGCCACCTCGTGGTGGTGCAGCTCGGTGGGGATGCCCACCTGGTGGAGCGTCGCGGCCATCTCCGAGCGCAGGTCGAGGTAGTGGTCCATCGGCGGGACGGGGAAGTAGCCCTCCTTCACCCGCGGCTTGTAGCCGAGGTTGGGGCCCTCGTCCTTGCCCGTGTTCCACTGCGCCTCCACCGAGTCGACCTGGTAGAAGCTGCGGTTCGGTGCGGTCTCGAAGCGCACGTCGTCGAAGATGAAGAACTCCGGCTCCGGGCCGAAGTACGCGGTGTCCGCGATGCCCGTCGAGAAGAGGTGCTCCTGGGCCTTCTGCGCGATGTAGCGAGGGTCTCGCGAGTAGCGCTCCCCGGTGACGGGATCGCCCACGAAGCAGTGGAGGACGAGCGTCTTGCGGGTCCGGAACGGGTCGAGGTACGCCGTGTTGGGATCGGCGATCAGGACCATGTCGGACTCCTGGATCTCCTGGAAGCCGCGGACCGAGGAGCCGTCGAAGGCGTGACCGTCCTCGAACTGCCCCTCGTCCAGCACGGCGGCCGGGATCGTGACGTGCTGCATGACCCCGGGGAGGTCGCAGAAGCGGAGATCGACGAACTCCACCTCCTCGGCGGCGACCAGCTCGAGGACCTCGTTGGCGGTGCGCTCTTCCACGGCGGCAACGCTAGGCGGGACGCGACGAGGGCGCCCCTGAGGGGCGCCCTCGTCGTGCTCGAGGCTCGGGGTCGGACTAGACGAGCGCCGAGCAGACCGTGTCGACGATGATCTGGGTGACCAGGTAGGGGTCGCAGTTGGCGTTCGGGCGCCGGTCCTCGATGTACCCCTTCTTCTCCTGCTCGACCTGCCACGGGATGCGCACCGATGCGCCCCGGTCCGACACGCCGTAGCTGTACACGTTGTACGGGGCCGTCTCGTGGAGGCCGGTGAGCCGGTCCTCGATGCCGTGGCCGTACACCGCGATGTGCTCGTCGATCTTCTTGCCGAGGGCCTCGCAGGCGGTGATGACCGGGTCGTAGCCCTCTCGCATCGCCTTCGTCGAGAAGTTCGTGTGCGCACCGGCGCCGTTCCAGTCGCCCTTCACCGGCTTCGGGTCGAGCGTGGCCGACACGCCGAAGTCCTCGGCGATGCGGTAGAGGAGCCAACGGGCGATCCACAGCTCGTCGGCCACCTGCGGCGGCGCGACCGGGCCGACCTGGAACTCCCACTGGCCGGGCATGACCTCGGCGTTGATGCCGGAGATGTGCAGGCCGGCCTGCAGGCACGCGTCCAGGTGCGCCTCCACGACGTCACGGCCGTACACCTCGTCCGCGCCGACGCCGCAGTAGTAGCCACCCTGGGGCGCCGGGAAGCCGCCGAACGGGAAGCCGTAGGGCCGGCCGTCCTTGAAGAAGGTGTACTCCTGCTCGATCCCGAAGATGGGCTCCTGGTCCGCGTACTTCTCGGCCGTGTCGGCGCAGGGCCGACGGGTGTTCGACACGTGCGGCGTCATGTCGATGTAGAGGACCTCGCACATGACGAGGATGTTGTCCCCGCCGCGGATCGGGTCCGGGCAGCTGAAGACCGGCTGCAGCACGCAGTCCGACTTGTCGCCGGGCGCCTGGTTGGTCGACGAGCCGTCGAACCCCCAGATGGGCAGCTCCTTCGTCCCGTCCGCCAGGATCTTGGTCTTCGAGCGCAGCTTGGCCGTCGGCTCCGTGCCGTCGATCCAGAGGTACTCCGCCTTGTACGTCATCGGGGGTTCCTTTCCTCCACAGCACGGGTGGCAGATGCATCCGCCGGCTCTGCCGGCTGGCTCAGGCTGGCAGGGGGCAGTTTCTCGGTCTTTGCACGAGTGTGAACGCTATGTGAACGCGCCCGCAAGGCTGGCGCCGGGCCCCGGGGAGGCTGCCATCATTGGTGGGTGGAGCGCCAGCGTGACTACGTCCTGCGGACCGTCGAGGAGCGGGGGGTCCGGCTGATCCGACTGTGGTTCACGGACGTCCTCGGCCAGCTCAAGTCCTTCGCCATCTCGCCCGCAGAGCTCGAGGGGGCCTTCGACGAGGGCATGCGCTTCGACGGCTCGGCCATCGACGGCTTCAGCCGGATCCAGGAGAGCGACGTGCTCGCCCGGCCGGATCCCAACAGCTTCGAGCTCCTCCCGTGGGCCGACTCCTACGGCACCTCCGCCCGGATGTTCTGCGACATCTCGAACATCGACGGGACGCCCTTCGAGGGCGACCCGCGCCAGGTCCTCCGGCGCAACCTCGACAAGGCCCGCGAGCGGGGCTTCAGCTTCTACGCCGCGCCGGAGATGGAGTTCTTCTACTTCGCCGACGCCGACACCTCGACGCCGCCCCGACCGCTCGACCACGCCTCGTACTTCGACCTGACCACCGCCGACGTCGCGTCGGACCTGCGGCAGCGGACGATCCACACGCTCGAGGCGATGGGCATCCCGGTCGAGTACAGCCATCACGAGGACGCGCCCAGCCAGCACGAGATCGACCTGCGGTACACCGACGCCCTGGCCATGGCCGACAACGTGATGACCTTCCGCCTCGTCGTGCGCGAGGTCGCCCTGGAGGCGGGGGTGCACGCCACGTTCATGCCGAAGCCGCTGGCCGACGTGCAGGGCTCGGGCATGCACACGCACTTCTCGCTGTTCGAGGGCGACACCAACGCCTTCTACGACCCGGGCGACGACCGCAACCTGTCGAAGGTGGCCCGGGGCTTCATCGCCGGGGTGCTCACCCACGCCCGGGAGATCGCGGCGGTCACCAACCAGTGGGTCAACTCGTACAAGCGGCTGGTCATCGGCTACGAGGCGCCGATCTACGTGTCGTGGGCCCGCAACAACCGCTCGGTCGTCGTCAACGTGCCCCCGATCAAGAAGGGCAAGGCCGACTCGGCCCGCATCGAGTTCCGCGCCCCCGACCCGGCCTGCAACCCGTACCTCGCGTTCTCCGTGGTGCTGGCCGCCGGCCTCAAGGGGGTGGAGGAGGGCTACGACCTGGTGCCCGAGACGTCGGCCAACCTCTACCAGCTCACCGAGGAGGAGCGGCTGGCCGAGGGCATCTCCGTGCTGCCCGGGTCGCTGGCCGAGGCCCTCGACGAGATGGAGCGCTCGGAGCTGGTCGCCGAGGCCCTCGGCGAGCACGTGTTCGAGTGGTTCGTCCGCAACAAGCGGGCCGAGTGGCAGGCCTACAAGACGCAGGTCTCGCAGTTCGAGCTCGACCGCTACCTGCCGAGGCTGTAGCCCGGTCGCAGGCCGCACCGCGCATGGAACCGCTCCTCCTGTACCCCGATCCGGTCGTACCCGAGCTCGCGCAGGCGCTCGACCTCGGCGGCTACCCGTGGAAGGCCGTCGGGGACGAGACCAGCGTCGCCCGGTCCGAGCCCGACGACGGCTGGTCCGGCGCGATCGTGTGCGCCACCGACGACCCCGAGGGGGCGTTCGCGATCTGCCGTGCGCTGCGCAAGCGGGACCTGCCGCTGGAACCCGTCCTGCTGCTGGTGACCGGCGCGCAGCTGGCCGACCTCGAGCTGCGCGACGACCTCTTCGACGACTTCTGCCTGTACCCGTTCCAGCCCCACGAGCTCGAGGCGCGGCTCAAGCACCTCTTCTGGCGCACGGGCCGGGGCACCCGGCCCGAGCTCGTCGAGTACGGGGACCTCCTGCTGAACCTCGAGACGTACCAGGCCGCCATCGAGGGCAAGCCCCTCGACCTCACCTACATGGAGTACGAGCTCCTCAAGTTCCTGGCCAGCCATCCGGGCAAGGTGTTCACCCGGGAGACGCTGCTGTCGCGGGTGTGGGGCTACGAGTACTACGGCGGGGCGCGGACCGTGGACGTCCACATCCGCCGCCTCCGCGCCAAGCTCGGCGAGGAGCACGCGAACCTGATCCAGACGGTCCGCTCCGTCGGCTACCGCTTCGGCCAGTCCCGCTGGGGCGTGTGAGTTTCGGCTCGCTGGCGCTCGCCGAGCTCTGAGGAAGCGCCTTCGGCGCACTCACCGTTGACCTCGGGGTCGGCGGAGCCGCCCCTCGGCGGTGGGGGACTCCGGCAGAGCCTCTGTCCCCCACACCCCCTGCCGCCCGCGCGTCAGGACCGGGGGGTGCGGGAGGGGGACTGGTCCCCCTCGCCTGCGAGAGGATCCGGCTTCGCCGGTCCCGAGCCGTGGTGAGTGCGGCCGGCAGGCCGCACGACATCCAGGTTCGCCGCAGGCCGCCGAAGGCGGCCGAGGACGATTACGAGAGGTCGACGAGCTCGGAGCCCTCGTAGCGCTCCGCGGCGTCGTCCTTCAGGGCCCAGCCGAGGAGGCCGGCCACCACGGCCCCGCTCATCATGAGCGACACCGGGATGAGGATCACGATGATGACGGCGACGATGACGGCTCCGGTCACGTCGTCATCCTGCCCCGAGGTACGCCCACGCTTCCACCTCCACGAGGGCACCCAGGGGCAGCTCGGACACGCCGATGGCCGAGCGGGCCGGGCGGTGGCCACCGAAGCACTCCACGTAGACCTCGTTCATGGGCGCGTAGTCGCTCATGTGGCGCAGGAAGACGGTGGTCTTCACCACGTCGGCGAGCCCGGCACCGTGGGACTCGAGCAGGCCCTGCAGGTTCGCGATGGCCTGGCGCAGCTCGCCGTCGAGACCGCCGCTGACGAGCTTCCCCTCGACCAGCCCGACCTGGCCCGACACGACGAGCCAGTCCCCGGCCCGCACGATCGGGGTGTACGGCCCCACCGGCGTCGACATGTCCACCAGTCTCGCGTGCGGGCGGGCCCGCTCAGCGCCAGCGGGTGCGGGTCGGCCAGTCGGTGGGGCACCCCTCCCGGAGCCACGCCGCCGCCGCGACGGC
The DNA here is from genome assembly GCA_035249805.1 of Acidimicrobiales bacterium. Lineage (GTDB taxonomy): Bacteria > Actinomycetota > Acidimicrobiia > Acidimicrobiales > VFJN01 > VFJN01. The sequence continues at coordinate 14,340 of DATFFY010000184.1, forward strand.
CGCGAACACGGCGTCACCGGCCCGTCGGGGCGGACCGCCGCTGCTGGTGATCTCGACCTCGACGGGCGGCATGTCGACCGCCCGGAGGATGCCGAAGGAGCGGATCGTCAGGTCGT
>DATFFY010000185.1:0-3129 GCA_035249805.1 Acidimicrobiales bacterium
CGCCTCCCGATGACCGACATCGACGCAGAGCCTGGTCTCGACCGGCGTGCGCTGATCAAGAAGGGCCTGGTGGCCGGCGGCATCGTCGCCACGGCCCCCGTGATCTCGACCTTCCACACCGCCGCCTTCGCGTCGTCCCCACCCGGCTGCAACCGAGTGCAGTTCGAGGTGAGCACCAGCGGCAGCACCATCAGCGTGGCCCCAGAGGCCGTCACCGACGGTGGCTCGTGCGAGCCCGTCACGGGGCCGCCGACGAACTGCACGTGGGACGACATCGTCGTTCCCACCAACCCTGCGCCCACGATCTCGACGTCGGTCAACCAGACCACGGACACCGTCACCTTCACGCTCACTGGCGCCTTCGCGAGCTGCGAGTTCGTGGGAGGCTCCGCCCTCCGGACGACCGGCGGAGGGCCCGACCCCTGCCAGAACCCGCTCACAGGTGTCACCTTCGGGACGAACACGATCACCTGGGCTGTGCCGAACAACCAGAACTGGGAAGTCCGGCTGCTGATCTTCTGCTGAGCCTGGCCGCGGTCCGTGGGGCCCCGCCCGCCCCAGGCGGCTACCCTTGGCCGCCATGGCTGAGGAGCACGACGAGGTCCGGCCGGGGTTCGACCGGCGGTCGCTGATCAAGAAGGGGCTGGTCGGCGCCGGCATCGCCGTCACCGCGCCCGTGATCAGCACGTTCAACACGGCCGCCTTCGCCCAGTCGCTCGATGGGCTCTTCGCCGCCCAGTACACCATCGTGGTCAACGCCGCCGGCCAGATCACCTCGATCACGCGCGTTCCCAAGGACACGGTCGGCGCGTGCATCACCGAGGTCCCCGCCCACAACGGTGCGACGGAGATCCCGGATGCGGACATCGACGAGATCAACAACGGGACGACGGTCACCTTCACGGCGACCGAGGACTGCACCTTCGTCGACGCCGCGGCGGACACGGGCAACGGCGAGCAGCAGTGCATCGACGACCCGCCCTCCCCGTTCAGCGCGATGCCTGGGGACCCGCTCATCTTCACACCGCCGACGGCCGGCGAGACCTATCGGGTCCGGCTGGTCATCGACTGCGGCCCCGTCTAGTCAGCGGGTCAGGTCGAGGACCTCGATCGGAGGCGCGTCGAGCGGATCGACCGCGACGTGGGTGATGAGCGGGTGCTCGCGCCGCTCGCCGACCTCGTCGCTGCCGAACAGCACCTCGTGCAGCTTCTCGCCCGGCCGTAAGCCCGTGTAGACGATCTTCACGCGGCGAGGCGCGGCGGCGACCATGCGCTCGGCCACGTCGGCGATGCGCACCGGTGTGCCCATGTCGAGCACGAGCACCTCGCCGGCCTCGCCGATGGCCCCGGCCTGGATGACGAGCTGCACGGCCTCGCGCACGGTCATGAAGTACCGCGTCGTCGCCGGGTCGGTGACCGTGACCGGGCCGCCATGGTCGATCTGCTGGCGGAACGCGGTGAGCACGCTGCCGCGTGAGCCCAGCACGTTGCCGAACCGGACCGACAGGTAGTGGCCGCTGGCCCGCTCGGCCATGCCCGCCGTGAGCTGCTCGGCCACGCGCTTGGAGCGGCCGAGCACGTTGACCGGGTCGGCGGCCTTGTCGGTGGAGATGTTCACGAAGCGCTCGACACCGACCTTCGACGCCGCCTCCAAGCAGTGCTGGGTGCCCCAGACGTTCGTCTTCATCGCCTCGTCCGGATGCATCTCCAGCAACGGGACGTGCTTCAGCGCGGCGGCGTGGAACACCACGTCCGGCTGCCACTGCTCGAACACCTCGAACACGCGGTCGCGGTCCCGGATGTCGGCCACGACGAGGTTGGGCGAGTCGAGCAGGCCGCGTCCGTCCAGGCTCAGCTGGCAGGCGTGGATGGCCGACTCGTCGTGGTCGAGGAGCACGAGCTCGGCCGGATCGAAGCGCATGATCTGGCGGCACAGCTCCGAGCCGATGGAGCCGCCGGCGCCCGTGACCAACACGACCCTGCCCCGCAGGTAGCTGGCGATCGCGTCCACGTCGGTGTCGACCGCGTGTCGGCCGAGAAGGTCGTCGTCGGACAGCGGGCGGACGTCGCCCACGCCGACCTGCCCGCCCAAGAGCTCGGACACGGGCGGCAGCACCGCGACCTCCAGCCGCGCCGCGATGGCGATGTCGCTGAGCTCGCGGATCACGGCGGAGCTGGCCGACGGGATGGCGATGAGGAGGGCCTCGGCCTCCTTGTCGCGGGCGATGGCCGCGATGTGCTCGCGGGTGCCGCGCACGGGAATCCCCCGCAGGCGCAGGTGCTGCTTGGCGGGATCGTCGTCGGCGATGGCGACCGGCACGTACCGGCTGCCGGGGTCGCGCAGGATCGCCGTGAGGAGCTGCGCGGCGCCCTCGCCGGCCCCGAACACGATCGCCTTGCGGGAGCCCTCGGCCTCGACGTCGGGCCGCTTGCGGCGCTCGATGGCGAGCCGCCACCCGTAGCGCAGCGCGGCCATCTCGACGAGCACGACGAAGGCCGAGATCACGGGCACGCTGATCGGCACCCACCGCACCTGCGCGTTCGCGATGAACAGCACGACGCTGGCGACGAGCACGCTCTTCAGCAGCCCGGCGATCTCCTCGAAGCTGCCCAGGTGCCAGCGACCGAGGTAGAGGCCCTGCCAGGTGCCGGCGACCAGCTGGATGGCGACCACGATCGGGATCGACCAGAGCAGGTCGATGGCGTCGATCGGGCCGACCTCGAACTCGTAGCGCACCCAGGTGGACAGGGTCAGCGCCACCACCCAGCTGAGCGAATCCCACGCGGCCAGGACGAGGAACCGCCGCGGCAGCAGTGCGCGCAGCGCCCGTTCGAGCCTGCTCGTCCTTCGAAGGCCGCCCTTGGCTGCTTGCTCAACCACCCCGATGCGATCCGTTCTCGTCGGCCCGGCCGAGGCCGGGCGGGCCGTCAGGTCGCCTCACCCATGGCGCGGTAGACCCTACTCCCGGTGGCGTCTCCGAGGCCCGGCTCAGGGGCGGGGCGGCGGGCTCACGAGGCGGTCGAGACGGTCGAGGCGCTTGCCCTGCCACTCGGTGAAGCTCTCGATCCACTCGAAGAGGGCCTGGGCCACCTCGTCGAGCCGCTCCTCGACGTCCTCGGTGGCCTGGC
>DATFFY010000186.1:0-3453 GCA_035249805.1 Acidimicrobiales bacterium
CGAGCCTCGGCGATGCCCTTGCGGCCCAGCTCCCGCGTGGCCTCGTCGAGCCGCCAGCGGGGCGGGGTGTCGAGGAGCTTGAGCTGTCGTGCCATGCCCCCATTCAACAGATGGGGTGTGACAGAGATGCCCGGTCATCGCGGGGCCCGGATGCGGCAGGTGCCGGAGGCCCGCAGGAGGAGCCGGCCCTGGACGTCCTCGAGCGTGACCTCCGCGTGGGCCAGGGTCCCGCCGAGGTGCACCACCGTCCCGGTCGCACGCGCCTGGCCGTCGTCGAGGGCCAGGGGGCGCAGGTAGGTCACCGTCAGGTTGGTGGTCACGACGTCGGTCCCGAGCGGCGTGGCCGTGATGACCGCCGTGGTGAGCGCGAAGTCGGCGACGCCGGCGAGCACGCCACCATGGGTGGTCTGCCAGTTGCTGAACCGCTCGTCGGGACGGAAGCCGAACACGGTCCGGCCCTCCGCCACCTCGAGGAGCTCCAGGCCGAACAGCACCGCGGCCGGCGGCGGGTCGACCCGGCCGTCGCGGATGGCCTCCATCAGCTCGACCCCGCTGGCGACCGCGGGGGCGGCGGTGGCCGCGCTCATGCCGGCACCCGCCGGAGGTGGCCGAGGGAGATGGCGGACGACACCAGCGCGGCGACCGTGCAGAGGACCCACACCTGGCGGAGCTGGTCGAGGGCATCCGCGGGTGAGACGGGCGTTCCGAGCAGGGCGACGAGGAGGGCGACGCCGAGGACGGCACCGATCTGACGGGCCGTCTGGTTGAGGGCGCCTCCGGCCGCGAACCGGTCGGCGGGGAGACCGGCGACGGCCGCCGCGCTCAGCACGGGGAACGTCAGGGCCACGCCGAGACCGCCCACCAGGCTGGGCAGCAGCCAGTGGGCCAGGTAGTGCGGTTGGAGCGTGAGCACGGCCGCGCACCACACCTGCGCGGCGGCGAAGACGACCCCGCCGAGCACGAGCACCTTGCCGTAGCCGACCCGGGCGGCCAGCCTCCCGGTGGACCGGGACAGCAGTGCGACGACGAGGGGCCCCGGGGTGATGGCGAGGCCGGCCTTGAGGGTCGAGTAGCCCCACACGCTCGTGAGGAAGAGGACGTTGGCCAGCAGCATGGCGAAGAACCCGACGGCGTAGGCCACCGTCGCGGCGTTGGCCAGGCGGACGGTGCGGGATTCGAACAGCCGCAGGTCGAGGGCGGGGGCCTCGCGTCCCCGTGATCGGCTCAGGACGCCGGCCCCGAGCGCGGCAGCGGCGCCGAAGGAGCCGAGCACACCGGTGCTGGTCCAGCCCCAGTCCTCGCCCTGGGTGATGCCGAGGGCGAGCGCGGCGACCGCCAGGGAGAGGATGCCGATGCCGACGAGGTCGGGCCGGGGTCCGCCGACCCGAGACTCCTGCAGCACCCGAGGCGCCGCGACGCCGGCGACGAGCGCGAGGGGCAGGTTGACGAGGAAGGCCCAGCGCCACCCTCCGGCGTCGATGAGGACCGAACCCAGCGATGGTCCGGTGGCGACGGCGAGCGCGGAGATCCCGCCCCACATCGCGACGGCCTGCGGGCGCAGCTCGGGGGCGGTGGCCGCCAGCAGGAGGCCGAGCGACGCCGGCATGAGGAGCGCCGCGCCCACGGCCTGCACGACGCGGCCGGCGATGAGCAGCTCGGCGCTCGGTGCCGCCCCGCACAGCAGCGAGCCGAGCGTGAAGACCCCGAGGCCCCGCAGGAACCACCGGAGCCGGCCCGACCGGTCGGCGATGCGGCCGGCCCCCAGGAGCAGCGCGCCGAAGACGACGCTGTAGCCGGAGAGCACCCACGAGAGCGTGGTGGTCGTCACGTCGGGGAACGACGACTCGATCGACGGGAAGGCGACGTTGACGATCGAGAGGTCGAGGGCGACCACGAACGCACCAGCCACGGTCACGGCGAACGGACCCCAGGGAAGCGACCCTCGATCGGTGACCGCCCCGGCGTCGGCGGCCGGGGCCATGAGTTGTGTCATGCAACGCACCATGGCACAGAGGGTTTCGTCACGCAACCCTTTGGTGTAGGTTTCGTGGTGTGAAGAAGGTCTCGTTCGCCGACATGGACTGCTCGATCGCCAAGGCCCTCGAGGTCGTCGGCGAGTGGTGGACGCTGCTGATCGTCCGCGACGCCTTCCTCGGCGTCACCCGCTTCGACGACTTCGCCAAGCGCCTCGGCATCGCCCGCAACGTGCTCACGGCGCGGCTCGACACCCTCGTCGACGCCGAGGTCCTCGAGCGGGTGCCGTACGAGGAGGGCGCCCGCACCCGGTACGACTACCGCCTCACCAAGAAGGGGCGGGCGCTGTGGCCGGTCATGGTCACGCTCCGGCAGTGGGGCGACGAGTGGATCACCGGCAAGGGCAACGAGCCCGTCCTGCTCGAGCACCGCGGGTGTGGCCACACGACGAAGGTGCACCTCGCCTGCGACCGCTGCGGCGAGCGCCTCTACGGCCGCGACGTCGTGACCCGGCCGGGCCCCGGCCTGCCGGATCCCACCTGGTTGCCGGCGACGTCCTCTCGCTAGCGGCCCTCAGACGGGGGCGCCGGGCGCGACCAGTGGCCACGGACAGGTCCGCTCGACCAGGAGGGCGAGGTCGAGCAGCAGCGCGTCCTCGTGGTGCCGCCCCATCACCTGCATGCCCACAGGCAGGCCGTCGACGGGCGCGACCGGTATGGACACCGCCGGGTTGCCGCAGATGTTGGCCGGGATGGTGAGGGCCCCGTTGTTCTCGAGCCCGACCTTCTGCGTGCCCACGCGGGTGTTGGCCTGCACCTCGGCCGGATAGGCGACGTCGGGGTTGGTGGCCGACACGACGAAGTCGACCTCGTCGAACAGGGCGGCCATCGTCTCGTTGGCGTCGATGCGGGCCAGCTCGGCCCTGGCGGACACCTCGAGGTTCATGGCGGTCTCGGCGAACTCGAGGCCGAAGGCGATGGCGGGGGTGAGGTCGTCCTTGCAGGCGGGCCAGAGATCGAGCAGGTCGGCCCGGAGCGTGGCGAGGTTGGTGAGGGCCCACTCGAGGCCGAGGCCCGGCAGCTGCACGGGCACGTCGACGATCCGAAGCCCGGCGTCGCGGGCCAGGGCCTCGGCGGCCGCCCGCACGGAGGCGTCGACCTCGGGGCGCACGACGGCCGAGCCCAGCGTCGGGGCGATCGCGACGCGCTTGCCGGCGAGGTCGTGCGTCCCGAGGTCGCGCTCCCAGCCGTCCACCTTCGGCAGGCTGTAGGGGTCGCGCCGGTCGAAGCCCGCGCACACGTCGTAGTAGCGGGCCACGTCGCGGACGGATCGGGCGAGGCAGCCGACCACCACCGTCAGCGGGGAGATCATCGTCCGCGGGCCGCGCGGGATGCGCCCGGCGGTGCCCTTCATCCCGACGAGGCCGTTGAACGCGGCGGGGATGCGGATCGAACCGCCGCCGTCGCCGCCGGTCGCCAG
>DATFFY010000187.1:0-5451 GCA_035249805.1 Acidimicrobiales bacterium
GGGCATCGCCGAGGCCGACCGCGAGCGCGCGTTCGAGCGCTTCACCCGGCTCGACGACCACCGCGCCCGGTCCGCCTCGAGCGGTGGCGCCGGGCTCGGACTGTCGCTGGTGCGCCGGATCGCGCAGCGCCACGGCGGCACCGCGCACATCGACACCGCACCGCTCGGCGGTGCCCGCGTCGTCGTCGACCTCCCCGCCCACCGCCCCTGACCCTGCCCGTAGGCTGATCTGATGGCCGATGGCGCCGCGCTCCACCGCGTCGAGCCGGGCACCGAGGTGGACCTGTCCCGGCTCCCGACGCTCGACACCTCGGCGGCGCCGGGCGGCAAGGCCGCCACGCTGACCGCCCTCGAGGACCTGAAGGAGCGCCTCCACGACCTCCAGGAGGTGCTCTACGCCGAGCAGCGGCGGCGGGTGCTCCTCGTCGTGCAGGGCCTCGACACGTCGGGCAAGGGTGGGATCCTCGAGCACGTCGTCGGCGCGGTGAACCCGATCGGCCTCCGGCTGACCTCCTTCAAGGCGCCCTCGGACGAGGAGCTGTCCCGCGACTACCTGTGGCGCGTGCACGCGAACGTGCCCAAGGCCGGCGAGCTGGGCGTGTTCGACCGCAGCCACTACGAGGACGTGATCGCCGCCCGGGTGGAGGGCATCGTGCCGGAGGCCGTGTGGCAGCGTCGCTACGACCACATCGTCGGCTTCGAGCGGCTGCTGGCCGACGAGGGCACCGCGCTGGTGAAGGTGCTGCTCCACCTGTCGAAGGACGAGCAGCGGCGGCGCCTCCAGGCCCGGCTCGACGAGCCGCACAAGCGCTGGAAGTTCAACCCCGACGACCTCCGCACGCGCGCGAGGTGGGACGAGCACCAGGTCGCGATGGCGGAGGCCGTCGAGCGCACCGCACAGCCGCACGCGCCGTGGCACGTCGTGCCCGCGGACAAGAAGTGGTACGCCCGCTGGGCCGTGGCGACCATCCTCGTCGCCACGCTCGACGCGATGGACCTGCAGTGGCCGGACCCTCCCGACCTCTCGGGTGTGGTGATCGACTAGCGCGGTACGTTCGCGGGATGGCCCGGCGCGTCGACATCGTCCCGCACACCCACTGGGACCGGGAGTGGCACACGCCGTTCCAGTCGTTCCGGCTGCGCCTGGTCGACCTGGTCGACGGGCTCCTGCCCCAGCTCGAGGCCGACCCGTCCTACGCCCACTTCCTGCTCGACGGGCAGATGGCCGTGGTCGACGACTACCTGGAGGTCAGGCCCGAGGCCGAGGAGCGGTTGCGGGCCCTGGCCACCAGCGGTCGGGTGGCGATGGGCCCCTGGTACGCGCTCCCCGACGAGTTCCTCGTGTCGGGCGAGACGCTGGTCCGCAACCTGCAGCACGGGCTCGGCGTGGCCACCCGCTTCGGCGGCGCGATGGAGGTCGGCTACCTGCCGGACATGTTCGGCCACGTCGCGCAGATGCCCCAGCTCCTGCGCGCGTTCGGGTTCGAGCACGCGGTGGTGTGGCGCGGCGTGCCCGCCGCGATCGCGCGCAGCGGCTTCTGGTGGACGAGCCCCGACGGCTCCACGGTGCGGGCCGAGTACCTGCCGGTCGGCTACGGCAACGGCGCGCTGGTCCCGGACGACCCGAAGGCGCTCCTCCGTCGCATCGGCGAGTTCGAGGAGGAGCAGGGCGAGCTGCTCGTCGGACCCATCCTCTGGATGAACGGCACCGACCACCTGCTGCCGCAGCCGTGGCTCGGCCGGGTGGTGGCGGAGGCCAACGCCCTCGACGCCGGGTACGAGCTGCGCATCTGCTCCCTCGAGGACCACGTCCGCGACGCGCCCACGGAGGACCTGCCGACGTGGGAGGGCGAGCTGCGGTCGGGGGCGCGGGCCAACCTGCTGATGGGGGTGGCGTCCAACCGCGTCGACGTGAAGCAGGCCGCGGCGCGGGCCGAGCGGACCCTCGAGCAGCTCGCGGAGCCGCTGTCCGCGCTGTTCCTGCCGGCGGACAGCTGGCCGGCGACGCTCCTGGAGGCGGCGTGGGTCGAGGTGCTGCGCAACAGCGCCCACGACTCGATCTGCGCGTGCTCGGTCGACGAGGTGTGCGACGCGGTCCTGCACCGCTACGCGGAGGCCACGCAGATCGCCGACGGCCTCGCCGACCGGGCCGTGCGGGCCCTCGGCGCGACCATCCCCGGCGACGGCCCCGTGATCGTGAACCCGTCGGCGCGGGCGCGGTCCGGGCTGGTCGAGCTCCGCCTCAAGGGCGACGCCGCCCCGCCGGGCTGCCAGCTCCTGTCCCAGCGGCCGGCCGAGCGCGTGCTCATGGACGACACACCGGTCGAGGTGGCCACGGTGACGGTGGCCGAGCTCGAGTACCTGCGGGGGATCCTGTCGTTCACCGTCGTCACGCCGGACGGCATGGAGCTGCTGCACGTCGAGCGGGAGGATGCCGGTGCGCTGGTCACGCCCCCGGTGCGGGCGGCGCTGGCGGCGATCCGCCGCGACCGGGCCGGCCAGAAGGTGCGGGTGCACGTCACGAACCGCCCGGCCGTGACCGTGCTGGCCCGCGTCGACGAGGTCCCCGGCTTCGGCTGGCGCGGCTGGTCGGGCCGGGCGGCGCCGGTCGAGCCCGTCGAGGCCCGCCCCCTCCGGTTGAGCAACGGGCTCGTCGACCTGCAGGTGGACCCGACCGCGGGGACGTTCTCGATCAACGGCCTCGCCGGCCTGGGCCAGCTCGTGGACGGCGGCGACGTCGGCGACACCTACAACTGGTGCCCGCCCGACGACGACACCCTCGTCGATCGTCCGGTGTCGGGCAGCTGCCGGCTCGTCGAGCAGGGCCCGCTTCGGGCCCGTCTCGACCTGCGCAGCGCGTACACGCTGCCCACCCACGTCGACGGTCCGCGCCGCGTCGGCGCGCAGACGGTGCAGGTCCGCACGAGCCTCGAGCTGCGGGCGGGCGAGGACCTCGTGCGCGTGCGGGTCGAGCTCGACAACCACGGCATCCGGGACCACCGGCTCCGCGTGCACCTGCCGCTGTCGCACCCCGCCGGCTCGTCGCAGGCCGAGTGCGCCTTCGCCGTCGTCGAGCGTGGGCTCACCGCGGAGGGCGGCCCCACCGAGGTGGGGTTGCCGACCTTCCCGTCGCGGCGGTTCGTCCGGGCGGGCGGGGTCACCGTCGCCCACGAGGGCCTGCTCGAGTACGAGCTCGTCGACGTGCGGGAAGGGCCGAACGGCCGGGTGGCCAACACGCTCGCCCTCACGCTCCTGCGCTGCACGGGGATGCTGTCCCAGGGCCCGATGGCCACCCGGCCCCTGCCGGCCGGGCCGATGACGCCGATGGAGGGCCCGCAGCAGCAGGGTCCCGTGGCGGTGTCGTTCGCGGTCCACGTCGGGGACCGCGACCCCTACGCCGTCGTCGACGACGCCTTCCTCCCGCTCGTGGTCACGCAGGCCGGCGGTGGGCAGGGCGCGGCCGAAGGGGAGGCCCTGCGCGTCACCGGCGCCGAGGTGTCGGCGGTCGTCCGGGTGGGCGGCGGGCTGCACGTCCGCGTGTTCAACCCGTCCCCCGAGCCGACGGTCGTGCGGATCGACGGCCGCCGGGGCTGGCTCGTCGACCTCCGGGGGCGGCCCCTCGAGCCGTTCGAAGGCGACTTCGCCCTGCGGCCGTGGGGCATCGCCACCGCCGCGCTACGGGACTAGCAACAGGTCGGAGCCGGCATCAGCTCAGTGCGTCGTCGCCGGCCAGGCGGGCCGCGAGCTTGTCGCGCACGGCGTCGCGCATCTGCTGGCGGCGCTCCTCCATGAGCTCCCGGAACGTCGACGGCGAGTCGTCGGACCGCCGGACCCGCGAGAGCGACACGCGCCCGATGTGCTTGAGGTAGCGGGGGCGCATCGCCTTGAACACCAGGTCCTCCCGCTCGTCGAGGGCCGCCCGGATCTCCGAGGACACCACGACGCTGCCCGGGTAGGCGATGGACGTGATCCGGCTGGCGAGGTTGACGGTCGGACCGTAGGCGTCGCCCTCGCGCTCGAGCACCGGCCCCACGGCCAGCCCGACGCGCACGTCCGACAGCTGCTCCGCGTCGCGGGACGCCTCGGCCAGGCCGAGCGCGATCTCGACCGCGGCCAGGGGGTCCTCGACGATGAACATGACCTCGTCGCCGATCATCTTGAGCACTCGGCCCCCGCCGGCCACGACCACGTCGTAGGCGAGCTGCTCGAACTGGTCCACGACGTGCGACAGCTCCTCGTCGCTGACCTGCTGCGACAGGGCGGTGAAGCCGACGAGGTCGGCGAACCCGACGACCAGGCCCCTGTCCTCGTCGCCCTCCGAGCGCAGCAGCCGGCGGCGCGCCGCGACCTGCAGGTGGCGGCGCCACACCTGCTCCAGGACCGACGGGAACATCGGCAGGAAGCCGCCGGTCTCCGTGGCCAGCTGCTCGAGCACCGGCTCGTCGACACCCTCGGCGCGGCGCATCGCCTCCTCGGCCCGGGCCCCCACGGCGTCCACGAGCGCCGAGGCGACGCGGGCCATCGACGAGCCGATCACGCGCGTCATCCCGTAGGTGATCTCCGGCGGGGCGACGCCGCTCTTCATGAGCAGGGCGACCGCGGCGAGGTTGTCGACGTCGACCTGCGTGAAGACCTTCTCGTCGTCGGGCGGGTCGGGGAAGCCGAGGGAGCGCCACAGGTGCCGCAGCTCCTCCTCGGGCAGGTCGACCAGCCGGCAGGCCTCGGCCACGTCGTACTCCAGGTCCTGACCCAGCGCGAGGCGGTCGAGGGCGAGGAGGACGAGGGTGCCGTCCGCCTCGGCCCGGGTGATCTCGGCGTCGGGGGCGCCGAAGGCCCGCAGCAGCGCGACGAGCTCCTCCGTCGGCAGGCGCGAGGGCGGCACGCCGGTCGTCATGGCGCGGGCGGGACGGGCGAGAGCAGCGCCTCGCCACGGGACTCGGTCGTGGACCACGCGGGGTCGAGGGCCGGCGCGGTGATCGCCACCGGCTTGTCGTCGTGGCGCTCGAGCTCCCAGAGCAGGGCCGGGCGCTCGCCGTGCCAGCGCACCGCGAACGAGAGCTTGCCCGAGGCGGTCGGCAGGTCGTGGACCTCCCAGCCCTGGCCGTACCAGCTGCGGGGGACGCCGGGGCTGAGCTGCAGACCGGCCTGCTCCCCCTCGAGCTCGGTGACGAGCATGAGGCGGGCGCCGACCAGCACGGCCGCGCCGACGTCGGGGTCGTGGCCGTCGTCCGGCCCGGCCCACGTCCAGGTCTCGGACGCGATCCGCAGCAGCTCGGCCACCTTGTCGTGGGCGTCGGAGCCGGAGGTGGAGATCCGAGGCCCCGCCCCCTCGGCCATGGCCCGGCCGGCCAGGCGGATGTCCTCGGCTCCCCGGTCCTCGCCGGCGGCCTCGAGCATCCCCGCCGCGCCCACGGACGCCACCGCGCCGAGCGCCAGGTCCGCGGCCGAGCG
>DATFFY010000188.1:0-4152 GCA_035249805.1 Acidimicrobiales bacterium
CCTCGTAGGCGTGCTGCGCGAAGGCCGTCTCCCCCGCCCGCGCGGCGAGGGCCACGGCCCGGTCGGCATCGAACAGCGGCTGGGCGGCGAGGGCGTGGTGGGCGACCAGCTGCGGTGGGGTCGCCCGGTCGGCCTCGAGCGCCTCGAGCACCGACACGTGGTGCCGGGCGCGCTCCGGCCCCGACACCCCGTCGTAGACCGCGTCGCGGATGAGCTGGTGCCGGAACTGCCATCGCCCTGGCGGTGCGGCATCGAGCAGGTGTGCGGCGCGGGCCTGCTCCAGCAGGTCGAGGACCGACTCGGCGCTCGTGCCGCGGGCCGCCGCAAGGAGGTGCACGTCCCCCTCCGCGCCGACGACCGCGGCGGTCACGAGCAGCTCGGCCACCGCGGCGGGGAGGCGGGCGACGCGGTGGGCGACCAGCTCGGACACGCGGTCGGGGACGTCACGGGCGAGGGCGGCGGCCCGCCCCTCCGCGGAGACAGCCGACTGCACCGCGCGCAGCAGCTCGCCGACGAAGAGGGGGTTGCCGCCGGTCCGCTTCCGCACCAGCGCGAGCAGCTCGTCGTCGGGGTCGATCCCGGCGTCGCGGACGAGCGCGGCGAGGTCGTCGTCACCCAGCGGGGGCAGTGGCCGCACGCGCGCGGCACGGCGGACCTCCTCGAGCGCGTCCTCGAGCGGGCGGCTCAGGGTCTCGCCCGTCCGCAGCGTGGCGATGACCAGCAGCGGCACGTCGACGATCGTGGCCCCGAGCTGGACCAGCAGGAGCACCGAGGCCACGTCGGCCCACTGGAGGTCCTCGATCACGTGGAGCAGCGGGGTTCGACGGGCTCGCAAGACGAGCCGCTCCCGCAGGTCGCTCAGCGCCTCGTAGCGGTCCGCTCCGATCGCCCGGTCGGCGTCGACCAGCGCCGGCGAGCTCTCCGCGACGAGGTCGCGCCAGGGCCAGAACGGCGGTGCGCTCCCATCGACGGTGCACGTGCCCCACGACACGGCGAGGTCGTCCCGCACCCGCCGGGCCACGGCGCGGGCCACGCTCGTCTTGCCGATGCCGGCCTCTCCGGTGAGCAGGACGATCGAGCCGCTCCCGCCGGCGGCGGCCACCGCGATCGCCGTGAGCTCCTCGAGGAGGTCGGCTCGGCCGACGAACGGACCGTCTGGACCCCGAGCCACCCTGGCACCGGACCGCCCTCGGCCAGCCATCCGCCCATTCTGACGCCAACCCGGGCCGTCTGCCGCGTGCTGTGCAGTCGCTTAGCATGCGGCGACGATCCGAAGGGGAGGGGCATGGCCGAGCTCGAGGGGAAGGTCGCGGTGATCACGGGGGCGGGCTCCGGCATGGGCCGGGCGGCGGCCCAGGTGTTCGTGCGGGAGGGGGCGAACGTGCTCGTCGTCGACATCTCCGGCTCCGAGGAGGAGACGGCGGCCGAGCTGGGGAGCGCGGCGGTGCCGTTCCGGTGCGACGTCACCGACGAGGTGCAGGTGGAGGCGATGTTCGCCGCGGCGACCAAGGCGTTCGGGCGGGTCGACGCCGTGCTCAACGTGGCCGGCATCGCGGATGCGCAGCCGCTCGCCGAGATGACGATGGAGCACTACGACCGCATCATGGACGTGAACCTGCGGGGCGTCGTGCTCGGGACGAAGCACGGTCTGCGCACGATGCTCCCGACCGGCGGAGGCTCGATCGTGAACTGGTCGTCGACCGGTGGCCTCAACGCCTCGCGGATGCCGACCAGCGCGTACTCCGCCAGCAAGGCCGGCGTGATCGCGGTGACCAAGCAGGCGGCCGTGGAGTACGGCACCCAGGGGATCCGGGCCAACGCCATCTGCCCCGGCTTCGTCGAGACGCCCATGTCCGGCGGCAAGGGGGCGGCCGAGAAGTTCCCGGCCCTCGTGCAGGGCACCGCGCTGCAGCGGGGCGGTCAACCCGAGGAGGTGGCGGAGCTCGCGTCGTTCCTCTGCTCCCAGCGCGCCAGCTTCATCACCGGCGCGGTCATCCCCGTCGACGGTGGCCTCACCGCCGTGCAGGCGTAGCCCGCGGCCGGTCAGTCGTCTTCGAAGCGAGACAGGAGGACCGCCCCCGCGGAGAGCGCCAGGCCACGAGCGAGCGGGTCCCATGCCTCCGGGGTCAGCCGTCGCGCGGCCGAGACACCGGCGGCGATCCACATCCCCGCGCACCATCGGCACGTGACGAGGGTGGCCAGCTTCGGCGGGTCCTCGAGCGCGTCCACGACCTCCTGGGCGGTCGCCTCCTCCTCGCCCGGTGGCGGGATCACGCCGGTCCGTCGGACGAAGGCCATGCGCACGGGTTCGCTGATCACGTCCGCGGTGGCGAGGCGGGTGAGCCGGTAGGTGGCGAGCACGTCGACGACGAGCTCGATCCACGACGCGGGGCGGCCTCGGCTCATCGGCCCGTCCTACCCGCGCGAACGCGCGGCAAACGATCGCGGCCCGCGGGTCAGGCGGGCGCGGGCGCGCTCTTGCGCAGCTCGCGCTGGGCGACGGTGCGGCGGTGCACCTCGTCCGGCCCGTCGGCCAGGCGCAGGCACCGGATCCCCGCGAGCATCTGCGCCAGCGGCGTGTCCTGGCTCACCCCCGCGGCGCCGAAGGCCTGGATCGCGTCGTCGATGATCCGCTGCGCCATGAGCGGCACGGCCACCTTGATGCCGGCGATCTCGGTGCGGGCCGCCTTGTTCCCCTGCGTGTCCATGAGCCACGCCGTGTACAGCGTGTAGAGGCGGGCCTGGTCGATCTCGATGCGAGCGTCGGCGATCCGCTCGTGCCACACGCCGTGCTCGGCGATCGGACGACCGAAGGCGACGCGCGACTGCAGCCGCCGGCACATGAGGTCGAGGGCCCGCTCCGCGGCGCCGATCGTCCGCATGCAGTGGTGGATCCGGCCGGGCCCGAGCCGGGCCTGCGCGATGGCGAAGCCGCCGCCCTCCTCGCCGACGACGTTCTCCACCGGCACGCGCACGTCGTCGTAGGTGACCTCGCAGTGGCCCTCCGTGTCGGTGTACCCGAACACGGTCATGTTGCGGACGACGGTGACGCCCGGCGTGTCCATCGGGACGAGCACCTGCGACTGCTGCCGGTGCGGGGCGGCCGTCGGATCCGTCTTGCCCATGACGATCGAGATCCGGCAGTGCGGGTGGGCCGCCCCGGAGATGAACCACTTGCGGCCGTTGACGACGTACTCGTCGCCGACCCGCTCGATGCGGGTCTCGATGTTCGTGGCGTCCGAGGACGCGACGGCCGGCTCGGTCATCGCGAAGCACGACCGGATCTCGCCCTCGAGCAGCGGCTGGAGCCACTGCTCCTGCTGCTCGGGCGTGCCGAACATCGCGAGGACCTCCATGTTCCCGGTGTCCGGCGCCGAGCAGTTGCAGGCCTCGGACGCGATGGGCGAGCGGCCCATGATCTCGGCCAGCTGCGCGTAGTCGACGTTCGACAGGCCGTCGGTCCACTTGGTCTTGTGGGGCAGGAAGAGGTTCCAGAGGCCGCGCGACCGCGCCTCGGCCTTGAGGTCCTCGATGACGGGGGCGTGGTGGTGGGGATCGCCGGAGGCGGCCATCTGCTCCCGGTACACGGCCTCCGCGGGCATGACCCGCTCGTCCATGAAGGCGAGGAGCCTCTCGCGGAGGTCGGCGGCGGTGGCGGACGGCGCGAAGTCCATGGTCAGTCGGCGAGCTGCTCGACGTCGAACACCTGCCACCCGTCGGTGTCGCTGTAGCTCATGAGGTAGTGGGTGCTGCCGCCCTCGTAGGTGAACGCGCAGTCCGCGTGGGGATCGGGCTCCTCCTCCTCGGTGCAGCCCTGGAGCTCGTCCGTCGCGCCAGCGCCGTCGCGGCTGAACAGCTCGGCGAGCGCGGGCGCGGTCATCAGCTCGGCCGCGCAGGCCTCGTCGCCCCGGACCCATGCGTCGAACACCGTGTTCGCGGCCAGCCCGGGCTGGGCCTCGTTCTCGCCGAGCTGCTCGCACTCCTCCGGCGGCACGGTCACGGCGGGGGCCGCCGTCGTGGTCGGTGCCACCGACGTGCTCGTCGTGGACGAGGTCGACGACGTCGACGAGACCGACGAGGTCGTCGTGCCCGTGTCCGTGGCGGCACCGTCCTCGTCGTCGTCCTGGAGCAGGAGCACGAGCAGCAGGATGA
>DATFFY010000189.1:0-4007 GCA_035249805.1 Acidimicrobiales bacterium
GGCCGCCCCGAGTCGTCGTCGTCGCTGCACGCGACCGCCGAGGCGGCCAGGAGCGCGACGAGGACCGCAGCGAGGACCCTGCGCCGGGTCCTCACCCGATCAATCCAGGAGGAAGGCCAGGCCCGTCGTCGTGAAGACGAAGATCAGCGCGACGACGACGGTGATGCGGTCCAGGTTGCGCTCCGCGGCCGCCGACCCGAGCGCGGTGGCGCCGACGCTGCCGCCGAACATGTCGGAGAGACCGCCGCCCTTGCCGCTGTGGAGCAGCACGAGCGCGATCAGCAACCCCGACGCGAGGAGGTGGATGCCGAGGACCACGTTCGTGAGCACGGCCGACGACGCTACCAGCGGCCTCGGGCGCCGGTCAGATCAGGCGGTCAGGCCGTCAGCCGGTACTGCACGATGCGGGCGAAGTCCTCGGCTTCGAGGCTGGCGCCCCCGACGAGCGCACCGTCGATGTCGGGCTGGCCCATGAGCTCGGCCGCGTTGCCGGGCTTCACCGACCCGCCGTACTGCACCCGGACCGCGTCGCCGGCGGCGGCGCCGAAGCGGGCCCGGACCACCTCGCGCACGAGCGCGCACACGGCCTGCGCGTCCTCCGCGCTGGCGGTGCGGCCGGTGCCGATCGCCCAGATCGGCTCGTAGGCGATCACGAGCCCGGCGACCTGGTCGCCCTTGAGGCCCTCGAGGCCGGCCTCGACCTGGCCCCGCACCTTGCCCTCCGTGGCGCCGGCCTCGCGCTCGTCGAGGGTCTCGCCGCAGCACATGATCGGCGTCATGCCCTCGCGCAGGACGGCGGCCACCTTCCGGCGCACGTCCTCGTCGGTCTCCTGGAAGAGCTCGCGCCGCTCGGAGTGCCCGGCGATCACGTATCGCACGTCGAGCTTGGCCAGCATCCCCGCGGCGACCTCCCCGGTGAAGGCGCCCTTCTCCTCCCAATGGCAGTGCTGGGCACCGAGCGCCATCGGGATCGGCTCCTCGCTGATGAAGTACGTCTGCACGGTGCGCAGGTCGGTGAAGGGCGGGTGCACCGACACGTCGACGGCCTCGTAGTCGTCGGAGGTCAGGAGGTAGCTGAGCTTCTGCACGAGCTGCAGCGCCTCGAAGTGGTTGTGGTGCATCTTCCAGTTGCCGCTGATCAGCGGCTTCCGCTCGCTCATGAGGTCGTCGACTCCCCCCGAAGGGCTGCCAGGCCGGGGAGGTCGCCCTGCTCGAGGAGCTCGAGGGAGGCGCCGCCACCGGTGCTGATGTGATCGATCCGATCGGCCAGGCCGAACTGCGCCACCGCCGCGGCCGAGTCGCCGCCGCCGACGACCGTGAACGCGTGGGACTCGGCCACCGCCTGCGCGACGGTCCGCGTGCCGGCCTCGAAGCGCGGGTCCTCGAACACGCCCATCGGCCCGTTCCAGAACACCGTGCGGGCGTCGAGCACGGCATCGCTGAACTCCGCGGCGGACCCCGGGCCGATGTCGAGGCCCATCCAGCCGTCGGGGATGGTGGCGCCGAGCTGGCGGACGTCGCCGCCCGCGGCGGGATCGCCGATCTTGCCGCCGGGGCCGAGCGCGGTGACGTCGCTGGGCAGCCGGATGGCGGCACCCGAGTCGAGCAGGGCCTTGCAGGTGGCCACCTGGTCGTCCTCGCACAGCGAGGCCCCGACGGCGTGGCCCTGGGCCTTGAGGAAGGTGAAGCACATGCCCCCGCCGATGAGCAGCTCGTCGGCCACCTCGAGGAGGGCCTCGATGACCTTGAGCTTGTCGCTCACCTTGGAGCCGCCGAGCACGGCGACGAAGGGCCGCGTGGGTCGCTCCCGCATGCCGCCGAGCACCTCGACCTCCTTCTGGAGGAGGCGGCCGGCGGCGCTGGGCAGGTGCTGGGGCGGGCCGACGATCGACGCGTGCGCACGGTGCGAGGCGCCGAACGCGTCGTTCACGTACGCGTCGAAGCCGTCGACCAGCTGGGCCACGAACGCCGGATCGTTCGCCGTCTCGCCCGGGTCGAAGCGGAGGTTCTCCAGGAGGTCCACCCCGGGGGCGAGCTCGGCCAGCCGCGCCCGGATCGGGGCGACGTCGTACGTCGGGTCGGGGGCGCCCTTCGGTCGACCGAAGTGGGTGCACGCGACGATCGTCGCGCCGTGCTCCTGCAGCCACTCGATCGTCGGCAGCGCGGCGCGGATGCGGAGGTCGTCGGTGATGCGCCCGTCCTGCACGGGGACGTTGAAGTCGGCCCGGAGGAGCACCCGCTTGCCCTCGAGCGGCGGGAGGTCCTCGAGGACCGGGACGAGGAGCACGGGGATTAGCCCAGTGGGTCGATGGTCGTCGACCCCGTGCTCGCGCCTCCGCTGCGCTGCGGCGTGATGCCTGTGCTGCTCGTCGCTCGCAAGCTCGCTCCCCGCGCTCGGCTACTGGTTCGCGGCGCCGATGATGAGGGCGAGGTCGACGAGGCGGTTCGAGTAGCCCCACTCGTTGTCGTACCAGCCCAGCACCTTGACCATCGAGCCCATCGCCATCGTGAGCGGCGCGTCGAACGTGCAGCTGGCCGGCGAGCCCACGATGTCCGAGCTCACGATCGGATCCTCGTTGTAGACGAGGACCTTCGACATCGGGCCCGACGCGGCCGCGGCGCGGTACGCCTCGTTGACCTCGTCGACGGTGACCTCCTTGCCCAGCACGCCGGTGAAGTCGGTGATCGAGCCGTCCTGCACCGGCACCCGCAGGGCCGTGCCGTCCAGCCGTCCCTTCATCGACTCCATGACCAGGCTCGTGGCTCGGGCCGCCCCCGTGGACGCGGGCACGATGTTCACGGCCGACGCGCGGGCGCGGCGCAGGTCCGAGTGCACGAGGTCGAGCAGGTTCTGGTCGTTCGTGTACGCGTGGACCGTGGTCATGAGCCCCTTCTCGACGCCGAACGCGTCGTCGAGGACCTTGATCATCGGGACGAAGCAGTTCGTGGTGCAGCTGGCGTTCGACACGATCGTGTGCTGGGCGGGATCGAACTGGTCGTCGTTCACACCCACCACGAAGGTGGCGTCGACGCCGGTGGCCGGGGCCGAGATGATGACCCGGGGCGCGCCGCCCTCGATGTGGGCGGACGCCTTGTCGCGGTCGGTGAAGATGCCGGTGGACTCGATGACCACGTCGACGCCCAGCTCGCCCCACGGGAGCGCCTTGGGGTCGCGCTCGGCGAACACCCGGAAGCTGTCACCCCCGACGGCGATGCCGTCCCCGGTGACCTTCACCTCGTCCGGGAGCACCCCGTGCGTGCTGTCGTACTTCAGGAGGTGGGCGTTGGCCTCGGGGTTGGCCAGGTCGTTGACGGCGACCAGGTCGATGTCGGCGCCTGCCTTCTTGGCGGCCCGGTAGAAGTTCCGCCCGATGCGGCCGAAGCCGTTGATGCCGACGCGGATGGTCATCGCGAGGTGCTCCTCTTCGTTGCAGCTTGTAGGGCCAACCTAGGCCACCAGCCCCTGCAGGACCGAGCCCAGGAGGGCCGGATCGTGGGCCAGGCCGTCGGGCCGGGCCAGCCCGTCCGACGGGACCTCCACGTCGGGGTGGATCCCGTGGCGGCGCAGCGCGGCGACGTGGTCGGCGAGGTCGTAGCCCCGCGTCTCGGCGCCGTCCGCCCGCAGGTTGCCCACGTACGCCACCCGGGCCGCGGTGTCGACGAGCGCCTTGCGGACGTCGCCCACCACCGCCGCGGCCAGCACGCTCGTGTACAGCGAGCCGGGCCCGAGCACCACGAGGTCGGCCTCGGCGATGGCCCGCACGGCGAGCGGCGACGCCGCGGTGCAGGACGGGTCGACCCACACCTCCTCGATCCCCTCCGTGCCCGCGACGGCCACCTGCCCGGCCACGACCGCTCCGTCGCCCGTGCGACCGTGGAGGACGACGGCGTCGTCGGTCACCGGCACGATCCGGGTGCGCCCCAGGTCGATACCGGCGATCCTGGCCACCTCGTCGCAGGCCGACTGCAGGTCGCCGAGCTCCTCGGTCAGGGCGAGGAGCAGCAGG
>DATFFY010000190.1:0-2014 GCA_035249805.1 Acidimicrobiales bacterium
CCGGCGAGCGCGCCCTCCTGCTCGAGCCGCCCGCCGAGCCGATCCCAGAACCCGGGCAGGTAGCCGGGTACGGCGATGGCGTCCAGCGCGCGAGCGACCTCCTGGTCGCGCGTCCGCTCGCTCATCGGTCTTCCTCCGTGAGCATGCGGCGGACCTCGGCGCGGCCCCGCGACAGGCGCGAGGCGATCGTCCCGGGGGCGACGCCCAGGATCTCGGCGGCGGTCACGTTGTCGAACCCCTCGCCGTCGACGAGGAGGATGGTGGCCCGCTGGTCCACCGGGAGCGCCGCGAGCGCGCGCTGGGCGCGATCGGCCGCGTGCACCACCCGCTCCGGGTCCGGTTGCCGTGTCGGGCTGTCGTAGCCGGCGTCCTGCACGTCCACCGGCACCGGCCGGCGGGCCACGCGGCGCAGCTCGTCGACGCACGCGTTGTAGACGATCCGGTACAGCCAGCTGCCGAGCTCGGCGTCGCGCCGGAAGCGGTGCAGGTTGCGGTAGACGCGGACGTAGGCCTCCTGCATGGCGTCCTCCATGCGATGGCGGTCGCCGAGGAGCTTGAAGGCCAAGCCGCGCAGGCGGTCGTCGTGCCGCCGCACCAGCTCGGTGAAGGCGCGCTGGTCGCCGTCCAGGGCGAGGTCGACCAGGTCGCCGTCGGGGATCGGTGGAGCGCCGACACCTGGCATCACCGAGCCCGGACGGGCGGGCCTACCGCGGGCGCGCCCGATGCCCACTGCAGGTCCGTGACCGGGTCGAGGACGTGTGCGCAGCCGTGCGAGGCAGGGTATCCAGGGTGGTGCACGGTCGTTGGACGCCCGCCGGCGGCCGGGCGTTCCCAGAACCGAGGGGGCCGGGCAGTAGGGTTCCTGGGCTGGAAACGAGGAGAGAGGAGACGGTGGGCGACATCGAGCCGGGCTGGTACGACGACACCGAGGACCCGACGCTGGCCCGGTGGTGGGACGGCCGAGCCTGGACCACCCACACCCTCGTCATCGCCGACCAGGTGCCCGGGGCCGAACCCCCGCCGCCGCCCGCCCCGCCCACCCGGTTCCCGGTCCCGCCACCGCCCCACCAGTGGCTCGACGACCCCTCCTACGAGGAGGAGGCCGCGGCGGATCCCGACACCTACGGCCCGATCGAGGCGCCCCGCGTCGAGGCACCCTGGGTCGACCAGCCCTGGCCGGCCGATGCCCCCACGGCGGTGGGCCCGCAGACCTGGGGACCCGTCCGCGACCACTTCGACGACGGCGGGGCCTGGAACCGCCTCGACGACGGTGACGACGGCGGGCGCGATCGCAGGTTCGAGCGTCGCCGGCGCATCGAGACCGGCGACGAGACCCTCCGGGACCGGGTGGCGGTCCTGCCGGTCTGGGTGCGGGTGGGCCTGCCGATCCTGGCCGCCGTCCTGCTCGTGGGCGCGCTGGCCTCGGCCGGCACGCTGCGATCGGACGGCGACGGCGACCAGACCGAGACCGCGGACACCGCGGGCGACGACCGCCTCCTCGGCGAGGCCGCCGACCGCGCCCTCGAGGTGGCCGACGTCAGCTGGTTCACGCGGCAGGGCTTCCTCGCGTCGATCCCGCCCACGTGCACCTCCCTGGCCGACGACGACGCCGACCGCGTCGCGGACCGCGTGATCCTCCTCGGCTACGACCCCGGCACCGCCGGCCGTCTGATCGCCGGGCTCGAAGCGGGCGCGGAGGTGTACTGCCCGGACGAGGTGGCGGCCCACCCGACGTTCTTCGACGAGGTGTTCCAGCTGGTCGGTGCCTCCGACGTCACGACGACCACCACCGTCGTGCCCGACGTGACGACGACGATCACCACCCCCACCACGGCGCCGAGCACCACGACGACGAGGAAGCGGGCCACCCCCGCGCCGACCACGCCGACGACGCAGCCGCCGGCCACGACCACGCCGACCTCCCAGCCGCCGGCCACGACGACGCCGACCACGCCCACCACGCAGCCGACGACGACCACGACCGAGGCCACCACGACCGGCGGGCCGCCGTTCG
>DATFFY010000191.1:0-6436 GCA_035249805.1 Acidimicrobiales bacterium
GGTCAGCACCGCGCCGGTCGCGTCGATGCCCTGGCGGGCCAGCTTGGCCTCGGCCTCGCCCACCGGCCGGCTCGACAGGTTCGTGCAGAACACCACGTCCTCGCCCGCCGCGCGCAGCGCGCCGACGGCCTCGGCGGCACCCGGGATCGGCTGCTCGTCGAGCCACACGACGCCGTCGAGGTCGAGTGCCCAGCCCACGGTCGCAGGATGACAGACTCGGCCGGTGGCCCGCTTCGACCCGTTCCCCGGCATCCGCTACGACCTCACCCGCTCCGAGCTGGCCGCCGTGATCGCCCCGCCCTACGACGTGATCGATCCGGCCCAGCGGGCCACGCTGGCCGCCCGCGACGAGCACAACGCGGTGCGCATCGACCTGCCCGACGAGGCCGAGGGCGAAGGGCGCTACGAGACGGCCCGCGGCCTCCTGCGGGACTGGCTGAACGACGGCACGCTCGTCGTCGACGACCGGCCGTCGTTCACGATCTACCGGATGACCGCGACCGACGACGCCGGCGAGGAGCGGCACACCACCGGTGTGATCGGCGCCCTCGAGCTGAGCCCGCCCGGCACGGACATCCTCCCCCACGAGCACACCACCCCGAAGGCCAAGAGCGACCGCCTCGACCTGCTCCGCTCGTGCCGGGCGAACCTGTCCGCCATCTGGGGGCTCTCGCTGGCCAAGGGCCTCACCGACCTCCTCCCCATCACGGACGCGCCCCTCGCCGACCTCGTCGACGAGGACGGCGTGCGCCACACGGTGTGGCGCGTCGACGACCCCGCGGCCTGCGCGGCGATCAGCGCGGCGGTGGCCGACCACCCCGTCGTCGTCGCCGACGGCCACCACCGCTACGAGACGTCCCTCGCCTACCGGGCCGAGCGCACCGAGGCCGACGGCGACCCGGGCCTCGCCGGGGCGACCCTCGCGTACGTCGTCGAGCTCGTCGAGGACGAGCTCACGGTCCACGCCATCCACCGTCTGCTCGACGGCCTGCCGCACGACTTCGACCTCCTCGCCGCCCTCGGCCCCTGGTTCGAGCCCGTGGGTCCGCCTCCCGCGGACCAGCCGATCACCGCCGCGATGCAGGCCGAGGGCTGTCTCGCCATCGTCCATGCCCACGGTGAGGTGCTCCTCCGGCCGCGCCCCGACGCGCTCGCCGAGGCCCGCGACCTCGACTCGAGCCGCCTGGACGTCGCCCTCGCCGCGCTCCCCCCGCACCGGCTCCGCTTCCAGCACGGCGTGGCCAACGTCCGGGCCGCGGTCGCCGCCGACGACGCGCAGGCAGGCGTCCTGCTCCGGCCGGCGACCGTCGCCCAGATCGAGGCGACCGCGCACGGCGGCGAGCGCATGCCCCCGAAGACGACGTTCTTCCACCCCAAGCCCAAGACGGGCCTGGTCTTCCGTTCCCTGGGGTAGCGCCTAGGCGCCCACGTCCCAGGTCGCACCGGAGCGCAGGAGCGACGCCAGCTCGCCCGGGCCGCGCGACTCGACCTCGGCGGCGATCTGCGTCGAGATCTCCGAGCCGTACTCGAGCCGTTCGACGGCGCGGAACACCCCGATGGGCGTGGGCTCCGACGGGCCTCGCGCCAGCCGCGAGAGCATGAACGCCACGCTCGGATCGATCCGGGCCTCGTCGTGCACGAGCAGCGCGTCCTCCCCCACCTCGCCCACGTCGACGATGCGGGCGCCGTGCTGCGCGTCGAGCACCACGCCCTTCTGGCCGTCGGACCCGAAGCGGATCGGCTCGCCGTGGCGGAGCGGGATGAGCATGTCGTCGCGGACCTGCTTCGCCGTCACGCCCTCGAAGGCACCGTCGTTGAACACGTTGCAGTTCTGGAAGACCTCCACGAACGCGGAGCCCTTGTGCTCGTACGCGCGGCGGAACGTCTCGAGCATGTGCCCCCGGTCCATGTCGTGCGTGCGGGCGACGAAGCTCGCCTCCGCCCCGATCGCCACCGACAGGGGGTTGAACGGGTGGTCGAGGCTGCCGAAGGGCGTCGACTTCGTGACCTTCCCGAGCTCGCTGGTGGGCGAGTACTGCCCCTTCGTGAGCCCGTAGATCTGGTTGTTGAACATCAGGATGGTGAGGTCGATGTTCCGGCGCAGGGCGTGGATGAGGTGGTTGCCGCCGATCGACAGCAGGTCGCCGTCGCCCGACACGACCCACACCTTCAGGTCCGGGCGGGCCATGGCGAGGCCGGTGGCGATGGCGGGGGCCCGCCCGTGGATCGAGTGCAGCCCGTAGGTGTTCATGTAGTACGGGAACCGAGCCGCGCAGCCGATGCCCGACACGAACACGGTGTCCTCGCGGCGCACGTTCAGCTCGGGCATGAGCAGCTGCACGGCGGCGAGGATCGAGTAGTCCCCGCAGCCCGGGCACCAGCGGACCTCCTGGTCGCTCGACCAGTCCTTGCGCGAGGTGACCGGCACCGGATCGCTCACCGGCGTCGTCATGGTGTGAGCCCTCCGAGGGTGTCGAGGATCGCCTGCTCGAGCTCGCCGGCCGTGAACGGCACGCCGCGGACCTTGGCGACGGACTTCGCATCCACGAGGAACTCGGCCCGCAGGAGGCGGGACAGCTGGCCGAGGTTCATCTCGGGCACGAGCACGCGCGGGTAGCGGGCCAGCACGGCAGCGAGGTTGCGCGGGAAGGGGCTGAGGTGGGTGAGGTGGGCGCGGGCGACCCGGCGGCCCCGCGCCCGCACCCGGGCCACGGCGCCGTCGATGGCGCCCCAGGTGGAGCCCCAGCCGACGACGAGGAGCTCGGCGTCGTCGACGTCGCCCTCCACCACGATCTCCGGGATGTCGTCGGCGATGCCGGCGACCTTCGCGGCCCGGAGCTGGACCATGCGCTCGTGGTTGTCGGAGTCGTAGCTCACGTTGCCGGAGCCGTCCTCCTTCTCCAGGCCGCCGATGCGGTGCATCAGCCCCGGCGTGCCGGGCAGGGCCCAGGCCCGCGCCAAGGTGTCAGGATCACGGAGGTACGGCCAGAAGACCTCGTCGCCGGTGCTCGTCGTGTGGTTCGGCTCCGTGGCGAAGCTGGTCGAGATGTCGGGCAGCGTCTCGACCTCGGGCAGGAGCCACGGCTCGGTGCCGTTGGCCAGGTAGCCGTCGGAGAGGACGATCACCGGTGTCCGGTACTTGATCGCGATGCGGGCCGCCTCGATCGCGACGAAGAAGCAGTCGCTCGGGCTCTTCGCGGCGATGATCGGCAGCGGCGACTCGCCGTGGCGCCCGTAGAACGCCATCAGCAGGTCGGCCGCCTCGGTCTTGGTGGGGAGCCCGGTGGAAGGACCGCCCCGCTGGATGTCGATGACGAGGAGCGGCAGCTCGAGGCTGACCGCGAGGCCCATCGCCTCCGCCTTCAGGGCCATGCCGGGTCCGCTCGTCGTCGTCACCCCGAGGTGACCGCCGAAGGCGGCGCCGATGGCCGACCCGATGCCCGCGATCTCGTCCTCGGCCTGCAGCGTGCGCACGCCGAAGCGCTTGTGCTTGGACAGCTCGTGGAGGATGTCCGACGCCGGCGTGATGGGGTACGAGCCGAGGAACAGCGGCAGCTGCGAGAGCTGGCTCGCCGCGATGAGCCCCCAGGCCAACGCGGTGTTGCCGTTGATGTTCGTGTAGGTCCCGGGGGGCAGCGCGGCGGGGTCGATCTCGTACGGGTGGTCGAAGAGCTCCGCCGTCTCGCCGAACGCGTGCCCGGCCTTGAACGCGGCGAGGTTCGCGTCGCGCACCTGGGGCTTCGCGCTGAAGCGCTGCTCGATCCAGGCGATCGTGTCGGCGACCGGCCGCGTGTACATCCACGACACGAGGCCGAGGGCGAAGAAGTTCTTCGACCGCTCGGCGTCGCGGGGCTTGACGCCGAGGGGCTCGACGGCACCCTGCGTGAGGCTCGTCATCGGGACCTCGAAGACCGTGAAGCCGTCGAGGCTGCCGTCCTCGAGCGGGTTCGCGCCGTAGCCCGCCTTCGTGAGGTTGCGCTCCTCGAAGGCGTCCACGTTCACGATCACGGTGCCGCCGGCCTCGAGGCGCGGCAGCTCGTTGCGCAGCGCCGCCGGGTTCATCGCGACGAGGACGTTCGGAGCGTCGCCGGGGGTCGTGATCTCGTGGTCCGAGATGTGGACCTGGAACGCGCTGACGCCCGCCAGCGTGCCGGCGGGCGCCCGGATCTCGGCCGGGAAGTCGGGCAGGGTGGCGAGGTCGTTGCCGAAGAGCGCGCTGGCGCTGGTGAACCGGTCGCCCGTGAGCTGCATCCCGTCGCCCGAGTCCCCGGCGAACCGGATGATGACCCGGTCGAGTCGCTCGGGTGCAGCTGTGGCGCCGGTTCGCTCGGCGGTGTCTGACAAGTGCGGTCCACCCCCCGGTGTGACCGTCCGCCGCGCCGTTGCGACGAACCCTGTGGGGTCGACCTTATCGCCGGGGTGCGGGCCCGATGCGCCGCCGCCTAGGTGAGCGACGCCTCGTAGATCCCCTTGATCGACGAGTCGAGCAGCGCATCGAACTCCTCGTCGGTCTGGTCGGCCGACAGGCCCTCGGTGAGAGCGCGGGAGAAGCTGGCGATCACGCCCGGGTTGCGGGCCAGGCGGTCGTTCGCCTCCTCCCGGCTGTACCCGCCGGACAGGGCCACCACCCGCAGGACCTTCGGGTGGGCGACCAGGCTCGAGTAGAAGCCGTCCTGCTCCGGCAGGGTCAGCTTGAACATCACCTGCTGGCCCTCGGGCAGCGCATCGAGCCCGGCCTGGAGCGCCGCCTCGAGCAGCGCCTCGGCCTCGGCCTTCTGCGGGCTCTTGATGTCGATCTCCGGCTCGAGGATCGGCATCAGCCCGTGGCCGAGGATCTGGCGGCCGACCTGGAACTGCTGATCGACGACGGCCTGGACGCCCTTCTGGTCGGCGAGCTTGATGACCGAGCGCATCTTCGTGCCGAACACACCCTTGGCCACCGCCCGCTCGCACAGCTGGTCGAGGGCGGGCATCGGCTTCATGACCTGCACCCCGTCGCCCTCGTCGGCCAGGCCCTGGTCGACCTTCAGGAAGGGCACGACCCCCTTGACGCTCCAGAGGTAGTCGGGGGACTCCCGGCCCTCGATCTCCCGGTCCATCGTGTTCTCGAACAGGATCGCCCCGAGGACGCGGTCACCCGAGAAGCTCGGGCTGGTGATGATCCGGCTGCGCATCTCGTGCATCCGGGTGAACATCTCCTCGTCGTTCGAGTAGGCGTCCTCACCGACCCCGTAGAGCTTCAGGGCCTTCGGGGTGCTGCCGCCGCTCTGGTCGAGGGCGGCGATGAAGCCCTTGCCGGCGCGGACCTTTGCGACCTGCTCGTCGTTCATGCCCCCACTATCGCGGATGGTCATGCCTCCGGGCACACCTCCGCGAGGGCCGCTGCGACCGCCTTGCGGGCCGCGGCGGCCCGCCGGGTGGGCACGGCCGCCTTCGCGACGACCTCGGTGCGGCTCTGCGTGGCGCCGCCCGACCGGAAGAAGCGCTGCCGGGTCCGCCCCGCCACGAGGAGCTCCTCGCCCACGGACCAGCCGACGGCCTCGTCGCTCGGGCCGTACCAGGCGACGGGGACGGTCTCGGTCGGCGCGCCCTCGGGGTGGACGGCGAGCTCGAGGGTGAGGACGGCATCGCCGCCGGGGAGGGGCCGCAGCTCGGGCGGACGGCGGAGCGTGCCGAGGAGCAGGGCGAGGTTGGTCCCCACGGGGACGGGAGCGGTGGACATTTGGTGGGCCTCCGACGAGCGGTGGGCTGCGTGGAGGGGGAAGCGGGACGACCCTATGCACCGCCTGTGACAGTCAGCGCAGCGCGCGGAGGCGGGCCTCGACGTCACCGAGCTCGGGGTCGTTGGCCGCGACGACGCCGAAGAGCCGGCGGGCCTGCGGCAGGTCCCCCGCCCGCTCGTACAGGTCGGCCAACGCGTAGGCCACCCGCAGGTGGTGCAGCTGCGGCCGCCGAGCCGGCGACTTGGCGGCCTCGAGCACCGCGATCGCGTCCTTCAGCCGGCCCTGGTCGGCCAGCGAACCCGCGTAGACGATCCGGCCCTCGGCCACGAGCGCCGCGCTCGGCGAGGCGGCCCGCAGGTCCTCCCAGAGCTCCTCCACGCGGTCGTGGCGCCCGAGGGCGCGGTGCGCGTCGGCGAGCACCGGGTGCTGGTCCGTCGTGCGCGTGAGCTGCTGCACCGCCTCGAGCTCGGCCACGGCCTGCTTCCACTTGCCCAGGCGGTAGTAGGTCAGGCCGAGCAGCTCGCGGATCGACACCGCCGTCGGTGAGGACTCCGCCAGGGGACGGAGCAGTCGCCGGGCCTCCTCGTACCGCTCGCGCTGGAAGGCCCGGGTCGCGTCGCGGAGGCGCTGCTCGACCGTGGCCAGCCGGTTGGGGGCGACGGCCTGCCGCAGCGTCGGGTCCTCGACGCGCTCGTCGTCGGCCGGCCTCTGGC
>DATFFY010000192.1:0-7102 GCA_035249805.1 Acidimicrobiales bacterium
GCCGATCTCCTGGCTCAGGCCTGGCCCATGACCTCGTAGATGCCGGCGTCCGTGATCGGCGGCGCATCGGCGGGGCGTGACGCGCGGATCGCCTCCTGACCCGAGGTGGCGTTCTCCTCGGTGTCGAACACGATCATGCCCATGCCCTTGCGGCCGGATCGCGCCCACACCCCGCTCTGGAACCCCGGCAAGCCCTTCGCGACGGGGATGAGCCCCTCGGTGAGCGCGCGCCTGCTCGTGTCGACGTCGTCGTCGCTGAACTCGACCTGGGCAACGAACGCGTACGGCATCTGGACCTCCGGGGTCTCGCGGTAGGGGGCCACAGCATCGCGCCGGACGGGCCGGAGCGCTCGCGGCGCTCAGGTGAACTTGGGCGGGCGCTTCTCGAAGTACGCGACGGTCGACTCGACCTGGTTCGGCGAGCCGATGAGCGTCGCGATGGACGCCCGCTCGTCGGCGAACTGCTCCGCGATGGGGCGGGTGCCGGACAGGTTCAGCAGGCGCTTGGCCTGCCGCAGCGCGTCGGGGCTGCGCAGGACGAGCTCGCCGGCCAGCTCCATCGCCGCGGCGCGGGGGTCCTCGGCCACCTTCGTGGCCAGGCCGATCCGCACCGCCTCCTCGCCCGAGACCATGCGGCCGGTGAACGTCAGCTCCTTGGCCACGTCGAGGCCGACGACCTTGGGCAGCAGCGCCGTGCCGGTCATGTCGGGGATGAGCCCCCAACGCGACTCGAGCACCGACAGCTTCGCGTCGGGAGCGACGATGCGGATGTCCGCCCCGAGCGCGATCTGGATGCCGCCGCCGAGCGCGGGGCCGTGCACGGCTGCGATGACCGGCACCTCGAGCTCCTGCCAGACCCAGCAGGCCTGCTGGCCGAGGTGCGTGATGCGGCCGTCGGTCTGGCCGATGGCACCGACGCCGCCGCCCTCGCGCGGCGCCTCGTCGCCGCCGGCCATGGTCTGGAAGGCGGTGAAGTCGAGGCCGGCGCAGAACCCGCGGCCCTCCCCGGAGAGCACGACCACTCGAACGTTGCGATCGCCCTTGAGCGCCTCGCCCGCGTCGACGATCGCCTGGAACATCGCGCCGTCGAGCGCGTTGAGCTTGTCGGGCCGGTTGAGGCGGACGTCGGCGATGCCGTCCTCGATGGTCGTCAGCACACGATCGGACATGGCGGTCAGCCTGTCAGATGCCGAGCGGCGAGGCCTCGAGCCGGGCCACGGCCACCGAGTCGCCCGTGGGCTCGACGGCGGCGGCGCCGCGGCGACCCATGAGGTAGAGGACCAGCTCGAGCGGTTCGGCCGCCAACGTGACCCGCGGGCCGGACCCGACCTCCACCGGCTCGCGACCCGGCGGGGCGAGCACGACGGTGACGCCCGAGACCTTGCGGAGCTGGAAGCGGGCGCCGCGGCGGAGCAGCGACCACAGCGCGTCCTGCAGATCGGGCCGGTCGGGGCGCGGCCCGAGGCCGTTGGCCCGGCGCACGTCCTCGTGGTGGACCGAATACTCGTTGAGGTTCAGCACCGTGCGCAGGCCGGGCACGGCGAAGGGCCCCAGCGGTGGGCCGTTGCGGATCCGCTCCACGAGCTCGTCGTAGCCGCGGGCGAGCGCTCGTTCCGTCGCCCGGTCGAGGAGGCGGGCGAAGGGGCCGCCGAGGAAGAGCCCCGGCGAGGCCTGGGGGCTCCGCTCCCGGACCACCAGGTGGGCGGCCAGGTCGATCGTGGCCCACCCCTCGCAGAGCGTCGGGGCGTCGGGACCGAGGTCGCCGAACAGGTCGCACAGCTCCCGTCGCTCGCGGGCGTCGAGGGGCTCCGGCACGACCGATAGCGTAGGTCGCCATGCCCAGCGCCCCCGAGTTCGAGATCCAGCCCGACGCCCTGTTCGACGTGACCATCACGACCGACAAGGGCGACATCGTGATGCGGCTCGACGCGTCCCTCGCCCCGGTCACCGTGAACAACTTCGTCGTCAACGCCCGCAAGGGCTTCTACGACGGCCTCACCTTCCACCGGGTCGTGCCCGAGTTCGTGATCCAGGGCGGCGACCCCGAGGGCACGGGCCGGGGCGGCCCCGGCTACAAGTTCGCGGACGAGCCCGTGAAGGCCGAGTACACCCTGGGCGCCGTGGCCATGGCCAACGCCGGTCCCGACACCAACGGCAGCCAGTTCTTCATCTGCATCGACGACTGCCGGAGCAAGCTCCAGCCGCTCTACAACCTCTTCGGCCACGTCACCTCCGGCATCGAGGTGGCCCAGTCGATCGGCGTGGGCGACGTCATGCGCACGGTCACCGTCGCCGACCCGGCGTAGTCCCTCCGCCGCCCAGGACTTGCGACCCCGCCCATTGGGCATGGAGCCGGGGGCGAGGCCACGGGAGGGACGCGATGCGGCGAACGATGGTGACGTTGGTGCTCGGCACGGCGCTGCTGGCGCTGGTCGGGTGTGGCGACGACGACGACGAGGCCGGGGACGAGTTCTGCGACGTCGCCCGCGAGCTGGCCGCCGACGACGACACCCCGGCCGATGACCCGCTCTTCGACCGGTACCTCGAGGCGGCGCCCGACGAGATCCGCGACGAGGCCGCGCTCGCGATCGAGGCGATCAGCGAACGGGGCGACGACGCCTTCTCCGACCCGGACGTGGTCGAGGCCGTCGAGGAGATCGAGGCGTTCGAGGAGGAGGAGTGCGGCATCGAGCGGCCCGACGGCGAGGACGAGGGCGACGACGCCGACGACGGCGGCACGCCCACGACGGACGAGGCCGACGACACCGACGGCGACACCGATGGCGAGACGGGCACGACGCTCGAGGAGTCGACGACCACGACCGTCGCGGACGCGTCGACCACGACGACGCCCTAGCGGTGCGTCCACTCCGGTGGACGCTTCTCCAGGAACGCGCTGATCGCCTCGCGGGCGTCGGCCGTCTGGCCCGAGAGGATCTGGGTGCGGTTCTCGAGGTCGATGCCGGCCTGGAGGCTGCCGATCTCCAGCTGGGACCACGCGACCTCCTTGGTCATGCGCACGCCCCAGGGGCTGTTGCCCGCGATGAGCGCCGCGGTCTCCAGGGCGGCGTCGACGACCGAGCCGTCTTCCACCACGCGCGTGACGAGGCCGATGCGGTCCGCTTCGGTGCTGTCGATGATGCGACCGGTCAGCATGAGCTCCCACGCTCGCGACGCGCCGATCAGCCGGGGCAGCAGCCAGCTGACCCCGATGTCGCAACCCGACAGGCCGATGCGCACGAAGGCGACGTTGAACCGCGCGGAGGTCGACGCGAGGCGGACGTCGCACCCGAGCGCGAGCGCGAGCCCGCCACCGGCCGCGGGGCCGTTGACCGCGGCGATGACCGGCTGGTGCAGGCTGCGCAGGCGCGGGATCAACGCCGCGATCTGCTGCTGGATGGCCATGGCGCCGCCGATGGGGCCGCGGTCTTCGCCGTCCGGCGCCGTCCCGTAGCCGCCGAGGTCCAGCCCGGCGCAGAAGCCCCGGCCCTCCCCCGTGACGACCACGGCGCGGCAGGCGCGATCCCCACCGACCTCGTCGAGCGCGGCGTGCAGCTCGGTGACGAGCGTGACGTCCATGGCGTTGAGCTTCTCGGGCCGGTTGAGGGTGAGGAGGGCGACTCCGTCAACCGGTCGGGTGATCTGGACGGTCGGCATGGCGGCGAACACTAGGGGGACCGCTAGGTTCCCGGTCGTGGCGGTGGTCGAGGTGCCGGAGGAGCTCAACGTCGCGCAGGTGCACGAGGCGATCGCGGCGGTCGTCCCGGAGCGGGAGTGCATCGTGTGGCGCGACCGGCGGCTGTCCTGGGCCGAGGTCACGGACCGCACCCGGCGCCTGGCCGCGGTGCTGGCCGACCACGACCTCGGCATCCACACCGGCCTCGGCGAGCGCGAGCCCTGGACCTCGCCGCACGACCACGTGGCCCTCTACCTCCACAACGGCAACGAGTACCTCGAGGGGATGCTCGGTGCGGCGAAGGCGAGGTGCGCCTCGGTCAACGTCAACTACCGGTACGTGGCCGACGAGCTGCGGCACGTGCTGGCGGACAGCCGGGCCCGGGCGGTCCTGTACCACGGTGCGTTCGCGCCGACGTTGGCCGAGGTGGTCGACGACCTCCCCGACCTCCGCCTGCTCCTGCAGGTCGACGACCAGTCCGGCGCCGCGCTCCTCGACGGCGCGATCGAGTACGAGGCGGCTCTCGCCGCGGCCACCCCGCTCCCGCCCCGCGGCCTGTCGCCGGACGATCTCTACATCCTCTACACCGGCGGCACCACCGGCCTCCCGAAGGGCGTGCTCTGGCGGCAGGCCGACTTCCTGGCCACCTGCCTCGGCATCGCGTCCACCACCGACGAGCTCGTCGCGGGGGCCCCGGGATCGTCGCTCCGGGTGGTGGCGGCCCCGCCGTTCATGCACGGCGCCGCGCACTGGAACGTCGTGAGCGCGTGGTGCTCCGGTGGCACCGTCGTCGTGCAGGACATGCCGAGCCGGCTCGATGCCGACGACATCCTCCGCACGATCGCGCGCGAGGGCGCGACATCGCTGCTCATCGTCGGCGACGCGTTCGCCCGGCCGCTGGCCGACGCGCTGCGCACGGGCCGGCACGACGTCGGGCACCTCCGCTTCCTCCTCACCGGTGGCGCGATCCTGTCGGCCGCGGTCAAGCAGGAGCTGCTCGCGCTCGTGCCAGGTCTCAACATCGTGGACGTCCTCGGCTCCTCGGAGACGGGGCGCCAGGGCATCCAGCGGTCCGACCTCCGCTCCGGCGCGAGCACGGGCACGTTCCGGCCGGCGCCGACCGCGGTCGTGCTGTCCGAGGACCTGACCCGCGTGCTCGAGCCGGGCGACCCGGAGCTGGGATGGCTCGCGCAGAGCGGTCGCGTGCCTCTGGGCTACCTGGGCGACCCGGACAAGACGGCCCGCACGTTCCCCACCGTCGCCGGCCGGCGCTACGCCGTGGCCGGCGACCGCGCCCGCGTGCTGGCCGGGGGCGAGATCGAGCTCCACGGCCGGGACGCCGTCACGATCAACACCGGTGGCGAGAAGGTGTTCGCCGAAGAGGTGGAGCAGGCGCTGAAGGGCCACCCGGCCGTGTTCGACGCCGTCGTGGTCGGACGGCCCAGCGAGCGATGGGGTCAGGAGGTCGTGGCCGTCGTGCACCTGCGCGACACCCCGGAACCCCCTTCCGACGACGACCTGCGGGCCGGCGCGGCACTCCACCTCGCCCGCTACAAGCTCCCGAAGGCCTTCGTGCGGGTCCCGGCCATCGAACGCAGCCCGAGCGGCAAGCCCGACTACCGCTGGGCGAGGGAGTTGGCCATCAGCGCCACATCGCCGTAGCGTCGCCAGCCCATGCGGCGCACCGTCCGGGTCCCGTTCCGGATCGACCTCGGTCGATCGCTTCGCCCCCTGCGCGTCGGTCGGAACGACCCGACCATCCTGCTCGGCCCGCGCGCGGTCGTGCGCGCGTCACGCACACCGCTGGGGCCGGCGACCCTGCGCGCGGAGCACCACGGCGACCGGTTCGAGCTCGAGGCGTGGGGCCCCGGCGCGGAGTGGTCGCTCGACCAGGCCCCCGGCCTGCTCGGCTGCCTCGACGACCGCGACGGCTTCGATCCGCCCGACGGACCGGTGCGCCGGTTGCACCACGACCTGGACGGGTTGCGGCTGACCCGCACCGGCCGCGTGATGGAGGCGCTCGTTCCCGCGGTCCTCGGCCAGCGCGTCACGGGCTTCGAGGCCCGTCGCTCGTACCACCAGCTCGTCGAGCGGTGGGGCGAGCCGGCACCGGGTCCCGGCGGGCTCTTCCTGCACCCGTTGCCCGAGCAGATCGCGATGATCCCCTACTACGAGCTCCACCTGATCGGGATGGAGCGACGGCGAGCCGACGCGCTCAAGCGGGTCGCCGCCCACGGCAGCCGCCTCGAGGACGCGGGCAACGGCTCGAGCGCCGCGCTGCGCGAGCGGCTCGAGACGGTCCCGGGCATCGGGGTGTGGACCTCGGCCGAGGTGGCCCGGATCGCGCTCGGCGACCCTGACGCGGTCAGCGTCGGGGACTACCACCTGAAGCACCTCGTGAGCTGGGCGCTGGCCGGCGAACCCCGCGGCACCGATGCCCGCATGCTCGAGCTGCTCGAGCCCTATGCCGGCCACCGGGGCCGGGTGTGCGTCCTGCTCGAGGCGTCCGGGGCCCGGGCACCCCGCCGCGGCCCGCGGCGCCGCATCGAGCCCCTCGCCGCCCGCTGACCTCGGCGGGCAGCCGCCTCAGTCGTCCTTGAGGGCGACCGCGTTGGGGGTGACGTGCAGGGAGGGCTCGAAGGCCGTGTCGCCCGCCTCCCTCGCCTCGCCCCGCAGGTGCGCCCGCAGCTGGGTGCGGCACGCCTCGCAGGGCCCGTAGTACGTCACCTCGGCGGCGGCGCCGCAGCGGGGGCAGGTGATGTCCATCAGCCCGACGCTACCGGGGGGAACTCACTCAGGTTGTGGTTCTCGAACGCGCCGGTGAAGGACTCCTCCGAGGCGACCCCGCGGTTGGCCTCGAAGAGCACGGCCAGCGCCTCGCAGTCCCCGACGAAGGTGCGGTAGTCGGAGAACCACGCGAGCCAGACGCGCGTGTCGTCGCCGACGTCGGCGAGGAGATCGGCCACCCACTCGTCCGGGTCGACGGCGTCGTTGCGCTCCTCGTAGTCACGCCAGTCGACGAAGCGCGGATCGTCCATGGCGGGGTACGGGACGAGACGGACGTCCACCTCGCGCTCGGAGACCACCCGCTCGATGGCCGGCCCCAGCTGGTCGGGGCACACGACGACGACGTCGCCGCGCCCCGCCCGCGCGTCGAGCTCGGCGGCGACGTCGTCGGCCTGGGTGCGCTGGTCGCCGGCGTTGTTGCCGATCGCGGCCACCACCAGGGCGCCCCCGATGGCGACCACGCTCACCTGCACCCACGTCGGCCGCAGCCGGGTGATGCCGACCGCCGCGACCACGAGGACGAACGGCGCGACCGCCGAGGCGTACCGCGACGCGTAGGCGCCGCCCGTGACGAAGGCGACGCCCGAGCCGAGCAGGAGGGTGCCGCCGGCCACCCCCGCCAGCACCCGGACGTCGAGC
>DATFFY010000193.1:0-5677 GCA_035249805.1 Acidimicrobiales bacterium
GGGGGGCGCGCCGAGCAGGGTCAGTAGCATCGCGAACCGCGTCCGACGCGACGGCGGTCCTCCTCGTGCTCCATCTCCTTCGCTCCCGCCCCTCCCGCGCCCTCGTCGCATCGCTGCTCGTGGTCGCCGCCGTGACCTTGACGGCCTCGGCCCAGGCGCAGGACGATCCGGGCTCGACGACCGGCGGGCCGACGACCGGGGGCGTCGACGAGCCGACGACCACCGCCACGACCACCCCCACCACCGCCGCGCCGACCACGACGGTGCCGTCGGTCGCCCCGGAGCCGAACCCCGACGATCCCGGCCAGGGGGAAGGGGTCGGCGCCGAGCCGGTGCCGGTCGTCCCCGTCACCATCCCGCCGCGCCCGCCGACGCCGGGGCAGACCGCGCAGGCGGGCCGGCTCATCCGGCAGGAGCTGAGCGTGGCCCGGGCCGAGGCCGTCCGGTTCGGCGGCAGCTACCACGTGGCCCTGCAGCGCACGGTCGAGCTCGAGCGCCAGCTCGACCTGCTCGAGGAGCTCGTCACGGGACTCGGCACGGTCGACCGCACCGCCGTGCGCCGCGTCGAGGCCGCCCGCCGCCACTTCGAGGCCCGGGCCGTCAACGCGACGATCCGCGGGAGCGTCGACGAGTTCATGCCGCACGTGCCCACCGGCAACCCCAACGAGCTGGCGATGGCCAACACCCTGCTCGGGTCGGTGCTGGACGCCGACCAGACCGCGCTGGAGCAGTACCTCGCCGCGCGCGAGTCCACGAAGGGCGACCTCGTGGCGGTCGCCGACCGGCTCGTCGCGGCCCGCCGCCTGCTCGTCGAGGCCCGCACGCACATGGTGGAGGCGCGCCGGGCCAACGTCTCCGCGCAGATCAACCTGGCGATCCTGTCCGCGGGGTCGGACATCATCATCCACGGCTTCGTGTTCCCCGTGGGCAAGCCCCACTCGTTCGGCGACTCGTTCGGCGCGCCGCGCATGGTCGGGACGGAGTACGCCCACGCGCACCAGGGCACCGACATCTTCGCCCCGCAGGGCACACCGCTCCTCGCGTGCGAGCGGGCGATCGTGAGCCAGATCGGCAGCGACGTGCTCGGCGGCAACAAGCTCTGGCTCAAGGGCGAGAGCGGGACGTACTACTACTACGCGCACCTCAGCGGCTTCGCCGACGGGCTGGCGAACGGGCAGCTCGTGGAGCCCGGCCAGGTGATCGGCTACGTAGGCGACACCGGCAACGCCCGCGGCGGGTCTCCCCACCTCCACTTCGAGATCCACCCGGACGGCGGCGCGGCGGTCAACCCGTACCCGCTCCTCAAGGTCGTCGACCGCCTCAACGACGAGGCCGCCGCGGCCGAGGGCGCCTGATGGACATCACCGCCACGCTCGACGCCCCCTGTCCGCCCGAGCTGCTGTTCCCCTGGGTCGACGACCTCGGCCGCTACCCCGAGTGGCTCGACATCGTCCCCCGGGCCGTGTCCGTCGAGGCCCACCCCGACGACGTCGGACCGGCCTGGTCCGTCGACCTGCGGGGCAAGATCGGCCCGTTCGCCCGGGCCAAGCGGCTGCGCATGGTGCGGACCGAGTCGACCGCCCCGCACCGCGCCCGCTTCGAGCGGGTGGAGCACGACGCCCGCCAGCACTCGCCGTGGGTGCTCGACGCCGAGATCACGACGATCGGCGACGGCAGCCGCCTCACGATGCGCCTGCACTACGGCGGACGGCTCTGGATGCCGGTGCTCGACCGCCTCCTGGCCGAGGAGATCGAGCGCTCGCGCCCGCGCCTGCTCGAGCGCGTCAGCTCGGGCTCGGGTCCCTACCCCACGCGCTGAAGCGGTCGCCCCGCCGCTCGAGCTCGAGGGGGAGCCCGAACGTCGCGCTGAGCGCGTCCGCGTCGAGCACGTCGTCGATGGGGCCGCTGTCGACGATCCGGCCGGCCCGCAGCAGCAGCGCGTGGGTGGTGCCGACGGGGATCTCCTCGACGTGGTGCGTGACGAGGACGGTCGGCGGCCCGGGCTCGTCGCCCGGCCGCACGCCCAGCGCGGCCACCAGCTCCTCGCGCCCGGCGAGGTCCAGGCCGGCCGTCGGCTCGTCCAGGAGCACCAGGCCCGGGTCCCCGGAGAACGCGCGGGCGAGCAGCACCCGCTGGCGCTCGCCGGAGGACAGCGTCGCCACCGCCCGGTCGGCGCCGTGGGCGACACCGAAGCGCTCGAGGAGCCGTCGCGCCCGGCTGCGGTCCTCGTCGTCGTAGGTGTGCCACCAGGGCTCGAGCGCGCCGTAGCGCGCCGTCATCACCACCTCGACGGCCGTCAGCTCCGGCCGCAGGAGCGCGCCGAAGGCGGGGCTGGACAGACCGATGCGCACGCGGTGGCGGCGCACGTCGATGCGCCCGAGCTCGCCGCCGAGCACCCGGACGGTGCCGCGGCTGGGGTGCGCGTAGAGCGAGGCGACCCGCAGCAGGGTGGTCTTGCCGGAGCCGTTGGCCCCGAGGACGACCCAGCGCTCGTCCCGCTGCACCGTCCAGTCGATGCCGTCGAGCAGCGTCGACCCGTCGCGCACGACCGTGACGCCGCACAGCTCCAGGGGCACGCCGGCAGCTCCATCGACCATCGTCGGGGCACCGTAGCGAGCCCTCCTACGCTGGGCCCCAGCCACGACCACGTCCCCGGACGGATCCCATCCAGACCGCGCTCGGCCTCCTGGCCGCCCTCCTGCTCATCCTCGCCACCGGGTTCTTCGTCGCGGTCGAGTTCGCGCTGGTCGCCGTGGACCGCAACCGGGTCGACGTCGACGCCGCCGCGGGGAGCCGTGGGGCCCGGTCCACCGGCGCCGCGCTCCGGCGACTGTCGTTCCACCTCTCCGGAGCGCAGCTCGGGATCACGGTCACCTCCCTGGTGGTGGGGTTCATCGCC
Organism: Acidimicrobiales bacterium; assembly: GCA_035249805.1. Lineage (GTDB taxonomy): Bacteria > Actinomycetota > Acidimicrobiia > Acidimicrobiales > VFJN01 > VFJN01. The sequence continues at coordinate 2,900 of DATFFY010000193.1, forward strand.
GAGCCGACCGTGGGCGAGGCCATCGAGCCGCTGGTGGGCCGGTTCGTGTCCGAGGAGGCGGAGCGGGGCTGGTCCGTGGGCACCGCCCTCGTGCTCGCCACGCTCGTGTCGATGGTGGTGGGCGAGCTCGTCCCGAAGACCCTCGCCATCGCCCGTCCTCGAGCGGTGGCCTACGCCCTGGCCCCGCCGATGACCCTGCTCGGGCGCATCATCGGCCCGCTCGTGTCGTTCCTCAACGGCGCCGCGAACTGGACCGTGCGCCGCTTCGGGATCGAGCCGCAGGAGGAGCTCACGTCGGTCCGCTCCCTGGAGGAGCTCGAGCTGCTCATCCGCAGCTCCGGCGAGGAGGGCACGCTCGAGCCCAAGGCCCTGCGCCTCCTGACCCGCTCGATCCGCTTCGGCACCAAGGACGCGGCCGACGCGCTGGTGCCTCGGCGGAGCGTGGACAGCCTCACCACGGAGGACACGGTGGCCACCCTCACCGCCCGTGCCGTCGCCACCGGCCACTCGCGCTTCCCCGTGGTCGGGGCGGACCTCGACGACGTGCTGGGCGTCGTCCACGTGAAGGACGTGTACCGGGTGCGCTACGAGGACCGCCCGACGACACGGGTCACCGACCTCATGCAGGCCCCGTTCGTCGTCCCCGAGACCCGTCGCCTCGCCGACCTCCTCGGCGACCTGCGCCGGATGGGCGTGCACCTCGCGATCGTGGTGGACGAGCACGGCGGCACCGCGGGCATCATCACCCTCGAAGACGTGCTCGAGGAGCTGGTCGGGGCCATCGACGACGAGCACGACCCGCCCACCCCGCGGCTCACGGGCCTGCTCCGACCCGGCCACTGGCAGCTGGACGGCTCGCTCCACCACGACGAGGTGTTCGACGCGTGCGGGTTCCAGGTGCCCGAGGGCGAGTACGAGACGCTGGCCGGCTTCGTGCTCGCCCGGCTCGGCCACATCCCCGAGGTCGGCGAGGGCTTCGAGCACGACGGGTGGGAGGTCGCCGTGGCCGCGCGCGACGGCCTGCGGGTGGCGAGCGTGCTGCTCCACCGGCCCGACCGGCGCCGGCCGCCGGGGGAGGGTCCGGGATGATCGGCAGCCTCGTGCTCGGCCTCGTCCTGCTGGTCGCCAACGGCGCGTTCGTGGCCGTCGAGTTCGCGCTCATGGCGAGCCGGCGCACGGCCCTCGAGACGATGGCGGAGCAGGGGAGCGCCCGCGCCAAGGTCGCCCTCGTGTCGATGCGGCACCTGAACCTGCAGCTGGCCGGCGCGCAGCTCGGGATCACGATGGCGTCGTTGCTGCTCGGGTACGTGGCCGAGCCCGCGGTCAGCCACCTCATCGAGGACGCCATCGAGGTCTTCGGGGAGGTGCCGTCGGGCCTGCTGCACACGATCGGGTTCGTCCTGGCCCTCATGATCGTGTCGTTCCTGCACATGGTGATCGGCGAGATGGTCCCGAAGAACATCGCCATCGCCGCACCGGAGCGCACGCTGCTCGCGCTGGCGCTGCCCAACCGGGCCTACGTGTTCGTGTTCGGTCCGCTGCTCCGCCTGCTCAACGGCCTCTCCAACGCGGGCGTGCGCCTCCTCGGCGTGGAGCCGCGCGACGAGCTGGCCACGTCCGCCGACGCGCAGGCGCTCTGGGCGATGTTGGGCGAGTCCCGCGACGAGGGGCTGATGGACGACGTCGCCCACCAGCTGCTCACCGGCTCCCTCCGGCTGCGGGCCCGCGAGGTCACGACGGTGATGGTGCCGCGCGACTCGCTGGTGTGGCTCCACCGCACGGCCACGCCGGCCGACGCCGAGCGGGCCTCGGTGCGCTCGGGCCACTCGCGGCTGCTGCTCGCGGGGGACGGCGTCGACGACGTGCTCGGCTTCCTCCACGTCAAGGACCTCTTGACCCTGGCGGCCGAGGCGCGAGACCGGCCCATCCCGCTGCGCCTCGTTCGCCGCATGGTCGTCCTGGGCCCGGGGACCCTGCTCGACGACGCCCTCCTGGCCATGCAGCGGGCCCGGCTGCACCTCGGCATCGTGGTCGACGAGGACGGCCGGACGCTCGGCCTCGTGACGCTCGAGGACGTGATCGAGGCTCTGGTGGGCGACATCCGGGACGAATCGGACCGCTGAGGCGGGCCGGAGGGCGCCGAGGCCGCCGGATCGTCACCGGACTGCAATCTTCGTCATCTCCACGGCTATCTTCTCCCGCCAGTGCGACGGACGGTTCTGGCCCTGTTCAGCGCGCTCCTGTTGCTGGGACCGATGGGAGTGGCATCGAGGACCGCGTCCGCGGACGACCTCGACTCGGCTCGGAACCGGGCCAACAAGGCCGCCGCCGACCTGGCCCGGGCCGAGTCGGTGCTGGGCAGGCTCGAGGCCGAGATCAGCGACCTCGAGGCGGAGCACGCCGCCGCGCAGGGCCGGCTCGACACCCTTCGGGGGGCCGTGCGCGAGGTCGCCATCCAGCGCTTCATCAACGCGGACGCCACGCAGGTGGCCGAGCTCGACCCGGACATCAACCACCAGGCCCGCGCCGACGCGCTGTCGCGCTACGCCACCCAGGGCAACCAGGACGCGATCGACGACTACACCGCGGCCAGCGAGGACCTGCAGGTCGCGGCCGATGCCCTCTCCGCGAAGCGCGAGGCACAGCAGGGGGCGGTCGCGCAGCTCCGGGAGCGCCGCCAGCAGCTGAACGCGGAGCTCAAGCGGCTCGAGGCCCTCGAAGCCCAGCGCAAGGCGGCCCAGGCCCGGCGGCTCGCCTCCAGCGGCGGCGCCCGCGTCC
>DATFFY010000194.1:0-11919 GCA_035249805.1 Acidimicrobiales bacterium
GAGCCCGAGCCCGAGCCCGAGACCCCGGAGGCGCCCGCCGCCGAGGAGCCGAGCCCGGACGGCGACGTCGAGGTGTCCGTCACGGCCCAGATCGCCGGCGACGAAGCCCGGGTCCAGATCCTCGGGTACTCGATGCCCGACGACCCCTCGTCGGGCGGGGGCATGGCCGCAGCGAGCGGCGGTGGAGGCGGGGGCGCGCCGGCGGCCACGAAGGCGACCGACACGATGCAGCCCGTCGTGAAGACCGAGTGGGAGAAGACACCCCGCAACAACCCGTGCCCGTGCGGTAGCGGGCGCAAGTACAAGCGCTGCCACGGCGCCCCCTGAGTTGATGCCTGCTCCGGTCGTCGCTTCGCTCCTCAGCCTCCGCAGGTGCCTCCGCGCGGGTCGGCGAAGCCGCCCGGCTCCGGCCTGAGCAGGCCTGCAACCGTGAGGGACTTCTCCGAGCAGCTCGTCGAGACGCGCAAGCGCCTCGACGACGCTGCGCTCTACCTCAAGGTGGACGAGCTGCGCGCCCGCCAGCCGCTGCTCGAGACCGAGGCCTCCCGCCCGGACCTGTGGGACGACCCGGAGGCGGCCAAGCGCGTCACCGGTGAGCTCAACCGCGTCCTCGAGGACCTGAAGCACTACGAGGGGCTGGTCGGCCAGCTCGACGACGCGGAGACCTTGCACGAGCTCGCCCGCGACGAGGACGACGCGTCCCAGGAGCCGGAGATCGAAGGCGCGCTCGCGTCGCTCGACCGGGAGCTGCGCGCCCTCGAGCTGCGCTCGATGTTCTCCGGCGAGCACGACGAGCGCGACGCCCTGTGCACGATCCAGGCGGGCGAGGGCGGTGCCGACGCGCAGGACTGGGCCGAGATGCTCTACCGCATGTACGTGCGGTGGGCGGAGCGCCGCGGGTTCACGGTGGAGGAGGAGTCCTCGACGCCGGGCTCGGAGGCCGGGCTCTCCTCGGTGGAGTTCCTCGTCAAGGGGCGCTACGCGTACGGCAACCTGCAGGCCGAGCGGGGTGTGCACCGGCTCGTCCGCATGAGCCCGTTCAACGCGCAGGGCAAGCGGCAGACCGCGTTCGCCGCCCTCCAGGTCGTCCCCATGCTCCACGAGGGCGAGGTCCAGATCGACGTCGACGAGGCCGACATCAAGATGGACGTGTTCCGAGCCTCGGGGGCCGGTGGCCAGCACATCAACAAGACCTCCTCCGCGGTGCGGCTCACGCACCTGCCGACCGGGATCGTGGTGTCGTGCCAGATGGAGCGATCACAGCTCCAGAACCGGGCCAAGGCGATGGAGATGCTGAAGGCCAAGCTCGCCCAGGAGGAGCGCCTCAAGCGGGAGGAGGAGCTCGACGAGATCCGGGGCGAGCAGCAGCGGGTGGGGTTCGGGAGCCAGATCCGCAGCTACGTCATGCAGCCGTACCAGATGGTGAAGGATCTGCGGACCGAGCACGAGGCCGGGAACGTCCAGGCGGTCCTGGACGGGGACCTCGATCCCTTCATGGAGGCCTACCTCCAGTGGCGCAGGGCGACGAGCTAGCACTGGTACCCTCGGCGACCGTCCCATGATCAAGCTCGAGAACGTCAGCAAGGTGTACAAGGGCGACGTCGTCGCCCTCCAGGACGCCACCGTCGAGGTCCAGAAGGGCGAGTTCGTCTTCCTGGTCGGCGCGTCGGGGTCCGGCAAGTCCACCTTCCTGCGCCTGGTCAACCGGGAGGAGACGCCCGAGCGGGGCCGGATCTTCGTGGCCGGCAAGGACATCGCGTCGCTGACGTCGTGGAAGGTGCCCTACCTCCGCCGGAACATCGGAAGCGTCTTCCAGGACTTCAAGCTCCTCACGAACAAGACGGTCTACGAGAACGTCGCCTTCGCTCTGGAGGTGATCGGCCGCCCCCGCCACGTGATCCAGTCGCAGGTGCCGGCCATCCTCGAGCTGGTCGGGCTGGCCAAGAAGGTGGGGAACTTCCCGAACGAGCTCTCCGGTGGCGAGCAGCAGCGCGTGTCGATCGCCCGGGCGTTCGTGAACCGGCCGCTGATCCTCCTCGCCGACGAGCCGACGGGGAACCTCGACCCGGCCACCTCGGTCGGGATCATGCGCCTCCTCGACCGCATCAACCGGACCGGCACCACCGTCCTGATGGCCACGCACGACCGATCCATCGTCGACACGATGCGGCGTCGCGTGATCGAGCTCGACCGGGGCTCGATCATCCGCGACCAGAGCCGCGGCGTGTACGAGTGACGGCGAGGCGATCGTGGCGCTGAAGCTCGACTACGTCCTGCGCGAGACGGGGATGAACCTCGTCCGCAACGTGACCCTCACGCTCGCGTCGGTGCTCACGGTGGTCGTCTCCCTGACCCTGTTCGGCTCCGCGCTCCTCCTGCAGCAGGGCGTCGAGAACGCGAACGATCGCTTCAAGGGCGGCATCGAGTTCATCGTGTACCTGGACCCGCAGGTGTCCGAGGACCAGAAGGCGTCGATCCAGCGGGACCTCGAGGAGAACCCTGAGGTCAAGACCGCCACGTTCGTCGACCAGGACGAGACCTACGACGAGTTCAAGCGCCTCTTCGCGGACTCGCCGCAGCTCATCGAGACGGTGTCGCCGGAGATCCTCCCGCCGTCGTTCCGCGTCGCCCCCCAGAACCAGGATCCCGCCGTGGTCCAGGCGCTGGGCGACCAGTTCGTGCCCAAACCAGGGGTGTACGAGGTCGTGTTCGCCTTCGAGGTGGTCCAGCGCATCCAGGAGACGTTCAACAAGATCGGCGTGCGGTTCCTGGCCGCCGCCGTCCTGCTGCTCGTGGCTGCCCTGATGCTGATCCTCAACACGATCCGCGTGGCGATGTTCGCCCGCCGTCGCGAGATCGAGGTCATGAAGCTGGTGGGCGCCACCAACTGGTTCATCCGGGTCCCGTTCATCGTCGAGGGCATCATCCAGACGCTCGTGGGCGCCGCGGTCGCGGTCGGGTTCATGACGTTCCTGATCCGGCCGTTCATCGACGAGCTGTCCGAGGACAAGATCCTCCCGATCTTCCAGGGCTTCACGGTCACCGACTCCAACCTGCTGTTCACGAACGTGCTGGTGGTCGGCGTGGCGGCCCTGATCGGTGCGATCGGCTCGGCGGTCGCGGTGTCCCGCTTCCTCGATGTCTGAGCTGTCTGCCTGCTCCGGTCGCGGGCGCCTTCGGCGCTGGGCTCGGCCTACGCAGGTGCGTCCACCGGGTCGGCGAAGCCGCCCGGCTCCCGCCTGCTCGTGAGACGATCCCGGAATGCCTGACATTGCACTCGACCTCGAGGACCGCATCCTCACGATCACGCTGGACCGGCCCGACCGGCTCAACGCCTTCACGGTGCCGATGCAGCGCGAGCTCGTGGAGGCGCTGGACCGGGTCGACGAGGACCCCGACGTCAGGGTCGTCGTGGTCACCGGCCGGGGCCGGGGGTTCTGCGCCGGTGCCGACCTCGCCTTCGGGGCCGACACGTTCGACATCGGAGCGGGCAGCCCGGCCACGGGCGGCGGCGAGCGCCGACCCCACCGCGACGAGGGCGGCCTCGTGACGCTCCGGCTCTACCAGTGCACGAAGCCCGTGATCGCCGCGATCAACGGCCCCGCCGTCGGCGTGGGGGCGACCATGACCCTGCCCATGGACGTGCGGCTCGCCTCGGAGACGGCCAGGTTCGGCTTCGTGTTCGCTCGGCGGGGCATCGTCCCTGAGGCCTGCTCGTCGTGGTTCCTGCCGCGGGTCGTCGGCATCAACACCGCGCTCGAGTGGACGTTCACCGGCCGGGTGTTCGGGGCCGACGAGGCCCTCGCACGGGGGCTGGTCCGCTCGGTCCACGCGCCAGACGACCTGCTGCCGGCGGCGTACGAGCTGGCCCGCGAGATCGCCGACAACACCTCGGCCGTGTCCATCGCAATGACGCGGCAGATGCTCTGGCGGATGCTCGGCGAGGAACATCCGATGGCGGCCCACCGCGTCGACTCGAACGGCATCGCCAAGCTCGGCCAGTCCGCCGACGCACGAGAGGGCGTGACGTCGTTCCTCGAGAAGCGCCCGCCGCAGTTCACCGACAAGGTCCCGGCCGACGTCCCGTCGCCGTGGCCCTTCTGGGAGGAGCCCGACTTCACCCCGCTCGAGGGCTGAGCGCGCTAGGCGACGGCGAAGAGCTGCCACTCGCCGGGGATGCCCCGGAGCGAGCGCACGCCGCGATCGTCGAACACCAGGCCGGAGCCGGCGACGAGATCGACGACGGTGCGCGAGACGAGCACCTCGCCGGCGCCCGCCTCGGATTGGACCCGTGACGCGGTGTGCACCGCGATCCCGGCCACGTCATCGCCGTGGGTCTCCACCTCGCCAGTGTGCAGACCGGCCCGGATCTCCACGCCGAGGCGCCGCGCGTCCTCCTTCATCTCGAGCGCGCACCGGATGGCGCGGGCCGGTCCGTCGAAGGTGGCGAGGGCGCCGTCACCCGTCGTGCGGATCAGGCGGCCGCGGTGGCGGGCGACCGCGCTGCGGGCCAGCCGGTCGTGCAGGTCGATGAGCTCGAGCCAGCGCCGGTCGCCGACGGCGGCGAGGCGCTCGGTGGAGCCGACGATGTCGGTGAACAGCACGGTCATGAGAAGCCGCTCGAAGTCGACGGGCGGCGTGCCCGCCTGGTCACCGATGAGCTCGGTCGCCGCCGCCAGCAGGGACCACGGGTCGCCGACCATCGGGTAGTGGTCCGAGCCCGCGAAGCGGAGCAGGCGGGCACCCGGGATGGCGTCGGCGACGTACTCGCCCTGGCCGATCGGCACCGTGGGGTCGTCCTCTCGGTGGAGCACGAGCGTGGGCGTCTGCACGAGTGGGAGGATCGGTCGGATGTCGAGGTCGGCGATGGCCCGCATGTGCTCCTCGAACCCGCCCGGCGACATGGACATGCGCTCGAGCCGACCCCAGAAGTCGCGCAGCACCGGGTCCTCGAACGTGGACGGGGAGTGCAGGCTCATCATGAGCCCGTCGCCCCAGTGCCGCGTGCTTGCCTCGATGTAGGCGTCGAAGGCCTCCGCGGTGTGGGCCCACGGGAAGTCGTCCGTCGCCAGGATGCGCACCAGGGGCGCGTAGAGCAGCAGGCCCCGCACCCGCTCCGGGAACGTCGCCGCGAACAGGGTCGCGAGGCCGGCCGCCTCCGACTCACCGAACACGAAGGACCGCTCGGACCCGACCGCGTCGAGCACGGCCCGCAGATCGTCCATGCGAGGTTCGAGCCCGGCCGAGAACGCCGGCCGATCGGACAGGCCGGTCCCCCGCTTGTCGATGAGGATCAGCCGGCTCACCGCGGCCAGCCCGTCGAAGAACTCCGCCGTGGGCAGGTGTTCCCAACCCAGCTCGAGGTGCGACACGCCACCCCACACGAAGATCACGTCGACGGGCCCGTCGCCCACCACCTGGTAGGCCACGTGGACGTCGCCGCTCTTCGCGTAGCCGACCGCCCCCCGCCGCATCGGGACAGTCTGCCCCAGGGCCACCGAGGGGTAGGCGAGGGGCATGGCTGGACAGGGAGAACCGAAGGACCTGGACCTGGCCGAGGTCCAGGAGAAGATCGACGAGGCTCGGCGCATGGCCGAGGAGGACGGGCTCCTCCCGGACTCGACGCCCGAGCCGACCTACCTGGACCCCGACGCCGATGGCGAGCCGGAGCAGCCGGGGCCGCACCCGAACCTGGGCTAGTGCCGACCGGGCTCGTACGAGCCCGGCTGGGGCGCGCCGGTCGTGATGGCGAGCCGGTTCCAGGCGTTGATCTCGATGATCGCCCAGAGGAGCCGGGTCAGGTCGTCCGGGGCGAAGTGCTCAGCGGCCGCGTCGACGACGCCGACCGGCGCGTGCGTGTCCGCGATGCGGGTGACCACCTCGGTGAGCGCCAGCGCTGCCCGCTCCCGCTCGGTGAAGAACGGCGTCTCCTCCCAGGCGCTGAGCGCGTAGAGGCGCTGCTCGGTCTCACCCGCGGCTCGCGCGTCCTTGGTGTGCATGTCGATGCAGTACGCGCAGCCGTTGATCTGCGATGCCCGCAGCTTCACGAGCTCCAGCAGCGCCGGCTCGATCCCCGACGCCTTCACCGCCTGGCTCAACCGGGCCAGCGCCCGGTAGCCGTCCGTCCAGCTCCTGAACCGCCGCTTCCGATCACCGTGCGCCATCCCGCCGACCGTAGCGATCAGCCAGCCATGTGCGCCTAGACCGCGGTCGACAGGGGGGCGAGCGTCGGGTCGTCGATGCGGCCGGCGACGGCCGCCACCAGCGTCTCGTCGTCGACCTCGAGGTCGACACCGCTGCCGTGCACCCGGGTGCGCCCGTCGGCGGGGTCCTCGACGGTGAGGTCCGGCTTCGTCTCGGTGAGGGCGAAGCGGGAGAACGGCGCTCGCCACGCCGTGCGCCAGGGCCGGTCGGCGTCCGTCTCGGGGATGAGCATGTCGTCCGCGTGCGTGGCCAGCTCCGAGGCGAGGTGGAAGGCCTGCCACCGGGCGGAGTACGGGCCCACGCTCGTGTCGACGTCGCCGCCGTCCCGCTCGCGGAACCCCTGGCGGGCGGTCGCGTCCATCGCGCTCCACTCGGAGAGCAGCTGCGACGGCGGCTTGCCGGCCTGGTCGGCGATGCCGACGGCGTTGAAGCTCTCGAGGTCCGTGGCGCCGCGCGAGCCGACCTCGGCCAGGAAGTCGCTGACCGTGAAGGCGATGCACGCCGCGAAGTACTCCTCGGTGGCCCGCAGGTGGGCCAGGACGTCGCGGACCGTCCAGGCCTCGCAACGCGACTGCTGCTCCCAGGCCGGATCGTCGTCCGCCAGCGTCGCGAGGTGGGCCTCGATGCGGGCGGCCTCCCTGTCCCAGGCGTCGTAGGGGTCGACGCCCTCGATGAAGCGCTCGTCGGTCATGCCCCAAGCCTGCCGCGTCGCCGCGGCTCGCGCTCAGGCGCCTCGAGGGGTGATGGCGAGGGGGCTGTTGGGGTAGCCGCCGGCGGCCATCACCTGCTCGTCCCAGTCGGTGAGCAGGGCGGCCAGCTCGGCGAGGTCGTCGCCGAGCACGTCGAGGGCGGGGAGCATCTGGGCGTCCGTCGCGAGCTCGATCTCCTCGCGGTGGGCGCGGCCGCGGTCGGTCAGCTGGTGGTCGGCCATGAGCCCGGCGGCCTCGAGGCGGACCTCGGCGGCGTCGAGGTCGTCGTCGCTCCACGCTCGGGTGCGCACGTAGGTGCGGCTCGGCATGCCCCAGTACAGCTCGGTCAGCAGACCGATCTCGCAGGCGTCGTGGCCGGCCTGCACCCACGCCGCGATGTGGCTGTCCCCGCGGAACTCCCGGAGCCGGTCGCCGAGGCGGAAGAGGTCGCCGAGCGGCTCGCCCGGCAGTGGCTGCGAGAGGACGCCGGCGGACAGCGCCCGGCCCCAGGGCTCGAGCGGCTCGGTGGCGCGGGTCAGGAGCTCGACGGCGCGGTCGATCCCCTCGGGCTTCGGGCCGAGGATCCGCTCGAGCTGCTCGACCGCGCCGCGGAGGCGCTCGTCGGCGATCGTGGGCGCATCGGTGAGCGTCCACCCGAACGTCACGCCGGGGACCACCGCCTCGAGCTTGAACACCCCGAAGGCGGCGGCGACGAGCTCGCCGGGCACCTGGCCGAGGCACGAGCCGCGGCTCGTGAAGTACGCCGCCCCGTCCGGGAACGAGATCCCGCCCGGGATGCCGCCGGGGCTCGGGTTGAAGCCGAGCGCCTCGTACCGGCGGTGGCACTCCGGCGCGAAGTACACCTGGCCGACGACGGGCTCGATGACGCGGGCGAGGAGCCGGGCGCGGTCGCGCGTCTCGTCGCTGGCCGGCGGAGTCGGCATGGCGGGGACGCTATAGGTTGCGGCCATGGCGCTGCTCCCGGGTCGGTTCGTGCCGGTGCTCCAGCTGCCGGACGACTGGGCGGGCGCGGTCACCGTCGTCGTCCGCGAGGGCCAGGTGCTGGTCCTCGACGCGCACCCCGACGACGTCGCGCCGGACGCGCCCCGCCACGTGCTCGGTGTCCTCGACGGCGCCGCGTGCTGGGCCATCGACCTCGATGGCGACGGCGTGCCGGACATCGTCGATGGTCTCCTCCCGCTCATGGCGCTGCACGGGCGGGTCGAGGACGTGCGGTGGACGCTCGCCGGCCGCGCCGTGCAGCTCGTCGAGTGGGACCGCACCCATCGGTTCTGCGGCCGGTGCGGCACGCCGACCGAGGAGGCCCCGCGGGAGCGGGCCCGCCGTTGCCCGAGCTGCGGCCTGCTCGCCTTCCCGCGGCTCGCACCCGCGGTGATCACGCTCGTGCAGCGCGGCGACGAGGCGCTGCTCGCCCACGGGCGCACCTTCCCGGTCCCGATGTACAGCTGCATCGCCGGGTTCGTCGAGCCCGGCGAGGACCTCGAGCAGGCGGTGCGCCGCGAGGTGTTCGAGGAGGTGGGCGTGGAGCTCGACGACGTGCGCTACGCGTCGAGCCAGCCGTGGCCCTTCCCGCACTCGCTCATGATCGGCTTCGAGGCGACGTGGGCGTCAGGAGACATTCGCATCGACACGGACGAGATCGTCCATGCGGCGTGGTTCCGAGCCGATGATCTTCCAACCATCCCCCCAGGTCTGAGCATCGCCCGACGGCTCATCGACGCCTGGCTGGACCGGGTGGCTGCCGTTCCCTGACCGGCCGTTCGCGTGGCCGTTGGCGGCTGCGTGGGTGACGTTGCCGAGCGCGGCGAGCCCGACGGGCCGGCGGCCCCGGTCGAAGGTGAGGCCGAGCAGCCGGTGGGCGGTGCCGAGGTTCACGAGGGCGAGCGAGACCGCGATGACGCTGGAGTCGCCCATCACGATCCCCGCGGCGAGCAGGGCCAGCCCCGGGACGTAGGTCAGCGTCGAGACGAGGCGCCGGCGGGTCGCGGTGTCGACGCCGGTGCCGACGGGGCCGTTGGCGGTCGGCAGCGGGCCCTGCAGCGCGCCCATCGCGCGCTGGAACTGCTCCATGGGCAGCGAACGACGCTCTTGGGCGAAGCGCACCATCAGCGGCACCCCCACCAACGCCCAGACCACACCCAGCACGGCAACGGAGGACATCGCCCCTCCAATGTACGACCGGGCCTCGCGCGGAACGCGGCAATCGAACCGCCATGGGTGCCGGCACGTGACTCAGGCCTGTTCGAACCGCCAGCCGGACCGGAGCATCCAGAGGCGGTGGCGGGGGCCCTCGACGTCGACATCGCTCGTGTCGTACCCCGCATCGCCCTCCCACATCGCAACGGCACCGTCGTCCACCGTGCACCAGCGCGTCTGGTAGTGGATCACGGGGCGGACGGCGGCGGCGCGGGCCAGCGCGTCGTCCACGTCGCGGGCGGAGAGGAGCGCGTTGAGCGTCATCCACGTCGGCGGGGCGAGCTCGATCTCGCCGCGATCGCGCTGGTCGAGCAGTGCGAGCGGGGCGAGCCATCGGTGGTCCACGATCTCGCCGCCGTCGACGACGACGTCGCCGGTCGGCACGCGGGCCAGGAAGAACCACGTGGCGAAGCGCTTGGGGGCGATCGGCGGTGGCGTCCACCGTGACAGCAGCACGATCTCGTCGGGGTCCACCGACAGGCCGCACTCCTCCATCGCTTCGCGGGCGGCAGCTCGACGGGCGGCCGGCTCGTCGCCGTCGTCCTCGGGATGACGGTCCTCGTCGTCGACCCGCCCGCCGGGGAACACCCACATCCCCCCGAACGCGCCCTTGGAGGTCCGGTGCAGCATCAGCACCTCGATGCCGGGCGCGTCCGCGAGGTCGCGCACGAGCACGACCGTCGCCGCCGGGATCGCCTCCGGGACGGTCATCGAGTGAGGGGAGCGGGGATCGTGCAGGGCCCGCCGCCGCAAACGTCCAGCAGCCGGCCGTGGACCAGCCACTCGACCAGCTGGTCCGAGGCCGGGCCGTGCCGGCGGGGCGCCTCGTGCGGGTCGTCGCCGGACGTCGGGGGCAGGTTGCCGTTCGGTGGGGTCGTGAGGCCGGTGCCGGCCGAGAACCAGTAGAGCAGCACGGAGCCGGCGTCCTCGACGCTGCCCTGCAGCGTGCGGAACCCGAACGTCGGGTCCTTCGACCAGTGCAGGAGGGGAGCGGGCACCACGAGGGACGCGCCGATCGTCCGCCCCATCACCTCGGCGGCCACGTTCGCGACCTGGTGGTCCGCGAACGCGACCTGCAGGAAGACGTCGTGGGAGGGCGTGCCGGGCAGCGGATCGCTCGTCATGTGGTGGGCGTACCCCGCCGACTCGCCACGGTCCCACAGCATCTGGATGAGCGCGAAGCCGAGCTGTCGATCGATCGGGTCGGGGTACGCGGCCTCGTAGACCACGGCGTAGTCGCCCTCCCAGTCGATGCTGCGGTTGAGCAGCGTCGAGTAGGTCATCCCGGGCACGCCGAGCACGGCGCGCCGGAGGTCCGGCGCGAGCGCGGTGAGCGCGCCGCCCATGATCCCGCCCTGGCTGTTCCCGTCGTAGGCGAGCTCGCCGGCCCGCACGAGGGGCTCGCCGTCGGCGCCGCGGAAGACCTCGTGCGCGGCGAGCCCGTCGGGGTGCACGAGCGCCCGGCCGAGGTACAGGAAGTTGAGGAAGCCCTGCTGCATGCGGTCCACCATGCTGGCGAACCCGCTGAAGTCGACGAGCGTGATGGCCACGTTGGGCAGGTCTGCGAACGACATGCCCCACCAGTCGACCGCGCACGGCGAGTAGCCCCGCTCGCGCAGCTGCGTCGTGCTGGCCCCGCCGACCTCGCTGCGGTCGCCCAGGAGGCCGTGGCCGTACAGCATCGGCCGGGTGGCGTCGTAGACCGCGGTGCGGCTGATCTCGCATCGGAAGGGCACGTCGACCGTCGGCTGCACCGGATCGACCGCCGGCAGCCCGGTCGCGGGATCCAGGTGGAAGCGCGAGCCCGGCAGCGAGAGGTCGTGGCCGAGGACGTCGTCCAGGCCGACGGGCGACGCGTCGGTGACCGGATCGAGCGCGTCCACGACCTCGTCCGGGACCTGGTCGAGGGCGTCGCCGAGCGTCGCCCGCAGGTCGTGGAGCCCGTGTGGCAGCACCTCGACCTGCGGGGTGAGGTAGTTCGGCACCCGGATCGTGCCGTCGACCCGGCGGAGGGTCGGCCCGTCGGGGAAGTCCTCGACGGCGGTGATCGAGTACGCCGGCGCCCGGCCCTCCACGACGCGGTCGGCGAGATCGGTGTCCCCCAGGGCGGCGAAGGCGTCGTCACGGATCTCGAGGGCCCGCTCGGTCAGGTTCCGCTCGCTGGCCACGGTGAAGTCCCAGGCGAGGAACAGGTCATGCCGCCCGACGCCGGCGGACTGCAGCTCGGCGAAGAGGCGCTCGAGGTGGGGGCGCCGGGCCTCGGCGTCGTCCGGCCCGCCGCCGGGCATGGGGGTGGCGTCGCGGTACGCGCGGAACTGGGGCGTGGCCGGGACCAGTGCGCCGTCGGTGGTGCGCAGGCGGCGCAGGGCCACGATGTACCGGTGCCCCTCCGCCAGCGCGACCGCGGGGTGCAGCTTGAGCAGGCGGGAGCCGTCGGTCACGTCGGGGTGCTGGTCGAGCTCGGACCAGAACGCGTGGCGCTGCCCGGTGGTGGCGTCGAGGAGCACCATCGGTGCGTCGGCTCGGCGGTAGCGGGCCAGGTCGGCGATGTGGTCGACCTCCGTGCCCCACGTCCGGTGCAGGTCCAGGCCGGGGACGTAGGTGAGGATCGGCGTCGTGGGGGAGAAGCCGTCGTTGCGGTTCCACTCCGTCGGGTCGACCGGCTTGCCGGCCACGTTCCGGGGCATGCTGCCGAGGTCGAGGTGCACGCGGCGGCCCGTGTCGGTGGTGGGGTCCGCGACGGTGAAGCGGTCGTTGGGGAACGGGAGCAGGCACCGGCGCGGGTCGAGCTCGTCGCACCCGCCCGTCA
>DATFFY010000195.1:0-3507 GCA_035249805.1 Acidimicrobiales bacterium
GAGGTCGCCGAGGGCACCACCCGCGTCGAGGTCGGCTACGGGTGGACCGACGTGGTGCCGCTGCCGTCGCTGCCGGTCGGGCTCGTGCAGACGGTCCTCGACCTGGGGCTGTGGGACGAGGGCGGCGTCGGCACGCCCGAGGGGTTCCGGGGCTGGTCGGGGAGCCGCCAGGGCAAGACGGCCCAGGGCCAGGCGCCGGTGTGGGTGCAGGCCGACAGCGCCGAGCGGGGCTACCGCCCCGACCCCGTGCAGCCCGGCACGTGGCACGTCGACCTCGGCATCGCCGCCGTGGCGCCCACCGGTGCGACCTACGAGGTGACGGTCCGCTGCCTGGACCCGAGCGTGGGCCCGGCCTTCGTCGAGCACCCGGTGGACCCAACGCACGTCGCGAACCCCGAGCCGGGCTGGTACCTGGGCGACCTCCACCTCCACGCGTACCACTCGAACTCGCGGGGTCCGGCCGGGGCCGAGATGGTCGCGTTCGCACGCGCCGCGGGGCTCGACTTCCTCCCGATCACGGAGTACGTCACCGACCAGCACCACCGCGAGCTCGGCCCCGTCCAGGAGGCCAACCCGGACCTCGTGATCTGGCCGGGGCGGGAGGTCATCACGTACTCCGGCCACGCGATCGTGCTGGGCGAGACGCCCCACGAGGTCGACTGGCGGCACGGCGCACCGGGCGTGTCGCTCGGCGACATCCAACAGGACACCATCGCCGACGGCGCCCTCTTCGGCGTCGCCCACCCCACGATCTTCCCGACCGCGGTGTTCGCCAGCTTCTGCCGCGGCTGCGAGTTCACCCTCGGCGACGTCATCGACTGGGACGACGTGTCGACCATCGAGGTGGTCACCGGGCCGGTGATGGTGGACGACACCGACATCGGCGGGCCCGGGCTCGGCGTCGAGCTCCAGAACCCGTTCATCCTCACGGCGGTGGACCTCTGGGAGCGTCTGCTGCGCGACGGCCACAAGATCACGGCCGTGTCGGGCAGCGACGACAAGCTCGGCCCCGAGTACGGCACCGCGGTCACCGCGGTCCACGCCGACGAGCTCTCGAGGCCGGCGCTGCAACGGGCCCTGCGGGCCGGGCACGCCTACATCCGCACGCGGGGCGCGTTCGAGAGCCCCACCGTGGAGCTCACGGCCACGACCGCCGACGGGCAGCGGGGCATCGTCGGCGACGTGCTCCACGCCGACGCGGCGACGGTGACCGTGCGGGTGCAGGGCGCCGCCGGTCAGGCGCTGCACGTCAGCCGCGACGGCCTCCCCGCCGACATCGTGCCGATCACGTCGGCCGACCAGACGCACACCTTCCTCGCCACCCGGGATCCCGCCTCGGGACCCCTCGGCACCTTCTGGCGGGTGGACACGTTCGACCTCGAGTCGGTGACGACGATCGGCAACCCGGTGTTCCTGCAGCCCCCGGGGAGCGCGCCGCCGACC
Organism: Acidimicrobiales bacterium; assembly: GCA_035249805.1. Lineage (GTDB taxonomy): Bacteria > Actinomycetota > Acidimicrobiia > Acidimicrobiales > VFJN01 > VFJN01. The sequence continues at coordinate 1,444 of DATFFY010000195.1, forward strand.
ACGACCCCTGCCTCGACGACGGTCACGTCGTCGCCGACGCGACCCCTCCCCGCGACGGGCGGCGCGCCACCGTTGGCGCTCGTGCTCGCCCTCGTCGCGGCAGGGGCCGGGACCTGGCGGCTCGGGGTGCGCCCCCGCCGCTAGTGTCACCAGGTCGTCACGGGAGGGCGTCGTTGGACATCCTTGGTCGCGCGTGGAGCAAGGCCGCCCGCCTGCGGCAGCGGGCGAGCCAGCGCCGCAACCCTGCGGAGCCCTGGGAGGAGCAACGGCTGGCGTGGGTGCGCGAGCACGCGCCGGGCCGCTCGTTCGCCGACATCGGGGGCCTGTTCAAGCTCGTGGGCGACATCGCGTTCCTCGCGGAGGAGAGCGGTGCCACCCAGGTCACGCTGTTCGACGTCGGCGACCCCGACCTGATCACGGCGGAGCACCCCGAGTGGGGCTGGTTCACCCAGAAGAAGGCCGACCGGGGCTCGAACGTCCGCTACGTGCAGGGCGATCTCGAGGATCCCGAGTCCCCGCGACGGATCGGGGAGCACGACCTGGTCTTCTTCTCCGGGGTGCTCTACCACACGCCGAACCCCGTCCTGCAGCTCCTGCACCTGCGCGAGATCACCCGCGAGCTGCTCTACCTGTCGACGCTCACGATCCCGGAGATCCCCGGGTTCCCCCAGGCCTGCGTGTTCTACCCGTACCTCGACGAGGCGGCGCGGCGTCCGTACGCGGCGGGGTACCACTGGGCCGGCGATCTCCTCGGCATCGGCCGCCCGATCGACGAGCGTCCGATGTTCGGCTTCGGCAACTGCTACTGGGGCATGACCCCGTCGGCCCTCCGGGCGATGCTCCGGGTGGCCCGCTTCGAGGTGGTGCGGGAGCAGCGGTTGCCGGTGGCCCCCTTCGCCACGGAGCTCGTGTGCCGACCGATGCCCCTCGACCCGTTGCTGCCGCCCGTCACGTACTTCCGGGAGAGGGCCGAGGCCCGCGAGCGCGGGGAGGGGCGCCTGCCGTTCGAGACGTGGTACGACGAGCAGCGTGGCTGACCTGCTCGAGCTCGCCGACCGGCTCTGGAACGGCGAGGCGTCCACGGAGGGCCACCACCCGGTGACCCAGGACCTCGGGCTCACCGAGGTGGCGGACCGCACCGCCTTCATCGCTGCCTTCGGGAACATCTCCGCCTTCGCCACCGACGACGGGCTCCTGCTCGTCGACACGGGCAACCAGATCTTCGCCGCGGCCAACCACGAGCGGATCCGCGGGTGGGACCAGGACCGGCTCGGCACCGTCGTCTTCACCCACGGCCACATCGACCACGTCTTCGGGCTCGGGCCCTTCGAGGTCGAGGCCGAGGGGCGGGGGTGGGCCCCGCCCCACGTCGTCGCCCACGAGCTGCTGCCCGGGCGCTTCGCCCGGTACCTGCTGACCGCCGGGTACAACGGCGTGATCAACCAACGGCAGTTCCAGTTCGCGGCGCCGTACTGGCCGACCGAGTATCGACATCCCGACGAGCTCTACCGGGAGGAGCACGCGCTGGACGTCGGCGGCGAGACGTGGGAGCTCCGGCACGACAAGGGCGAGACCGACGACGCCACGTGGGTGTGGAACCCCGGCCGCAAGGTCCTGTGCACGGGCGACCTGTTCATCTGGGCCAGCCCGAACTGCGGCAACCCGCAGAAGGTGCAGCGCTACCCGCGGGAGTGGGCGGCCGGGCTCCGCAAGATGCAGGCGCTCGGCGCGGAGGTGCTGCTCCCCGGGCACGGCTTCCCGATCGTGGGCGCCGACCGCATCGACCAGGCCCTGGGCGAGACCGCCGAGCTGCTCGAGTCGCTCGTCGAGCAGACCCTCGCGCTCATGAACGCGGGTGCCCGTCTCGACGAGATCGTGCACGCCGTGCAGGCGCCGGCCCACCTCCTCGACCGCCCGTACCTCAAGCCGGTCTACGACGAGCCGGAGTTCGTGGTCCGCAACCTGTGGCGGCTCTACGGCGGCTGGTACGACGGCAACCCCGCCCACCTCAAGCCCGCGCCGGACGCGGTGCTGGCGGCCGAGGTGGCGGAGCTGGCCGGCGGG
>DATFFY010000196.1:0-5219 GCA_035249805.1 Acidimicrobiales bacterium
GACCGCCACGCGATGGCCGCGGGGCAGCGTGGGGTGGGCGGCGGTGACGCCCCAGTGGAACCCGCGGCCCGGGGCGTCGGTGGCGGCGGCGAGCGGCGTGCCGACCATGGCGGCGTCGGCACCGCACACGATCGCCTTGGCGATGTCGCCGCCGGTGGTCATGCCGCCGTCGGCGACCACGTGGACGTAGACGCCGGTCTCGTCGAGGTGGCGCATGCGGGCGGCGCGGGCGTCCGAGATGGCGGTGGCCATCGGGATGCCGAGGCCGAGCACCCGCCGGGTCGTCCCGGCCGCGCCCGAGCCGGCACCGACGAGCACGCCGGCCGCGCCGGTGCGCATCAGGTGGAGGGCGGCCTGGTACGAGGTGCAGCCGCCGACCACGACGGGGATCTCGTAGTGGCGGATGAAGTCCTTGAGGTTCAGCGGCTCACCCCGCCGGGACACGTGCTCGGCGGACACCACCGTGCCCTGGATGACGAGCAGGTCCGGCTCGGCCCTGAGGATGCCGGGGGCGAGGGCGAGGGTGTGCTGGGGCGTGCAGGCCACGGCGACCGTGCCCCCACTCGCCTTGAGCTCCGAGATGCGGGCCTCGACCAGCTCGGGCTGCACGGGCACGGCGTACGCCCGCTGGAGCGTGGCCGTGGCCTCCTCGGGCGACGCGCCGGCGATCTCCGCGAACACCGGCTCGGGGTCGGCGTACCGGGTCCAGAGGCCCTCGAGGTGGAGGACGCCGACGCCGCCGAGCTTCGCGAGCTCCACGGCCGTGGTCGGGGACACGACGCTGTCGGCCGGCGCCGCCATGATCGGGAGGTCGAAGTGGAAGGCGTCGATCTCCCAGGCGATGTCGACGTCCTCGGGGTCCCGGGTGCGCCGGCTGGGGACGATCGCGATGTCGTCGAAGCCGTACGCGCGGCGTCCCGACTTGCCGATGCCGATCTCGACGTCCGCCATGCGAGGCCCTCTTTCGGAAAGGGGGAAGACGAGATGTTACAGGTGCGTCAGAGCAGGTCCGAGCACAGATCGACCAGCCCCGCCACGAGGGCGTCGGGCGCCTCCCAGGGGACGAAGTGGCCGCACGCCTCCAGCCGGTGCGGGCCCACGTGGTCGGGGAACACGGTGGCCGCCATGCGGTCGAAGTCGGGGTAGATCACATGGTCCGACGGACCGAACAGGAGCAGCGCGCGGACGGCCTCGTTGCGCCCGATGATCGGCGGCTCGCTCCGGGCCGCCTCGTCGAACGTGCTCTCGTACGCGCCGAGCCCGGCCCGGAAGCGGGCGGCGTCGCCGAACGGCTCGGTGTGGAAGTCGACCTGCGGGGTGCCCCCGAACGGCCCGTACGGGGCGGGCGCATCGCCCATGAACGCACCGGGGTGGGCCCAGAAGCGCGAGGTGTAGAACGTGGCGACGTAGCGGCGGCGCTGCGCCTCGGTGGGGAGGTCCGCCGCCAGCCCGTCGGGGTCGGTGCCCTGGCGCAGGAAGTAGTCGCTCGCCTCCCTCGGCGGCCGGGTGGCCATGCCGGCCATCCGCTCCTTGTCGAAGGGCAGCGGCGAGTTGAAGAGGCAGAGCCGGTCGGTGAGCTCGGGGAACCGGAGGGCCAGGTCCTGGACGACCGGGCCGCCGAGGTCGCCGCCGCAGAGCACCACGCGCTCGTGGCCCAGGCCGGTGGTGACGAGGGAGTGCAGGTCGCGGCTGTGGGCGGGGACGTCGTGGAAGCGGTCCGGTCCGACCTCGCTGTCGCCGAACCCGCGGAGGTCGGGGACGACGACCTCGAAGCCGGCGGCCGCGAGCGGCTCGATGACGCGCCACCAGATCCGCTTGGACTCGGGCCACCCGTGGACGAGCAGGAGCGGCACCCCGCCCACGCCCTCGCGCACGTACGCCTGCGCGAACCCGCGGCCGTGGTAGCGCTGCACTGCGAAGCGGGCCGGGTCGATGTCGGGATCAGGCACGACCCGCGACCCTAGGGGTGGCCGCCCGCCAGATCTGTCGGGACCTCCCACGCCACCACTACACTTCCTCCATGGAGACCCCTCCCAGCCCCTTCCCCGGTGACTCGGAAGGCGCGGCGGTGAGCGGTGGGTCCACGGCGAGCGACGGTCTCCCGCCGAAGTTCGCCAAGGAAGGGCTCACGTTCGACGACGTCTTGCTGGTCCCGGCCGAGTCCCACGTCCTGCCCGCCGAGGTGAGCACCCGGACGCGCCTCACCCCCCGCATCGAGCTGGCCATCCCGATCATCAGCGCGGCGATGGACACCGTCACCGAGGCGCCCCTGGCGATCGCGATGGCGCGGCACGGTGGCCTCGGGATCATCCACCGCAACCTGTCCGTGGAGGACCAGGTCACGGAGGTCGACCGCGTGAAGCGGTCCCAGAGCGGGATGATCACGGATCCCGTCACCCTCCCCCCGGACGCGCCGGTCAGCGCGGCCCTGGACATCATGGCCCGCTACAAGATCTCCGGCGTGCCGATCGTCGACGTCTCCGGCACCCTCGTCGGGATCCTCACCAACCGCGACCTGCGCTTCGTCGAGGACCACGGCCAGCCGATCGAGAACGTGATGCGCCGGGCGCCCCTGGTCACCGCGCCGCTCGGCACCACGCTCGAGCAGGCCAAGGACATCCTCTGGCAGCACCGCATCGAGAAGCTGCCCATCGTCGACGAGCGCGGGGCGCTCCGCGGCCTCATCACGGTCAAGGACATCAAGAAGCAGACCGAGTACCCGAGCTCCACCCAGGACGACCGCGGTCGGCTCCGCGTGGGCGCCGCGGTCGGCGTGGGCCCGGACGCCCTCGAGCGGGCCGAGGCGCTCGTCGAGACCGGGGTCGACCTCCTCGTCGTGGACACCGCCCACGGGCACTCCCGCGGCGTGCTCGACGTGGTCAAGGCCATCAAGGGCGCCTTCGACGTGGAGGTGATCGGCGGCAACATCGTGACCGGCGACGCGGTCGACGCGATGGTCGCGGCCGGCGCCGACGGCGTGAAGGCCGGCGTCGGCGCGGGTGCCATCTGCACGACGCGGGTCATCGCGGGGGTCGGCGTCCCGCAGCTCACCGCGATCCACGACTGCTCGGTGGCGGCCAAGCGCCACGGCGTCACCCTCATCGCGGACGGTGGGATCCAGCTCTCGGGCGACATCCCGAAGGCGCTCGCCGGCGGCGCGGACGTCGTGATGCTCGGCGGGCTCCTGGCCGGCGTGGACGAGTCCCCGGGCGAGGTGGTCTTCCACCAGGGCGAGCGCTACAAGGAGTACCGCGGGATGGGCTCCCTCGGCGCGATGAAGTCCCGCTCCTTCTCGAAGGACCGGTACTTCCAGGGCGACATCGTCGACACCGACAAGCTCGTGCCCGAGGGCATCGAGGGGCGGGTCGCCTACAAGGGCCCGCTGTCGAACGTGCTGTACCAGCTGGTCGGCGGCCTGCGGGCCGCCATGGGGTACTGCGGCACGCCCACCGTGCGCGAGCTGCAGGAGCGCGGTCGGTTCGTGCGCATCACCGGCGCGGGGCTGCGGGAGAGCCACCCGCACGACATCACGATCACCAAGGAAGCCCCGAACTACTGGTAGCGGTCACGGCCGGAGCAGCGGGCGGTGGCGCTCAGAGGTACTGCTTGGCGAGCAGGGCGAGGGTGTCGAGGCACTCGCGAGCGCACGACTCGATGATCTCGGCCACCGGCTTCACGGCGTCGATCCGGCCGGCGACCTGGCCGCTCAGCGCGATGGCCGCCTCCATGTCGCCACCGAAGTAGAGGTCCATCGCCGTCCCGAAGAGCGCCATCGCGTTCGACTCGTGGTCGAACTCGAGCGAGCTGGTGCGGTCGGTGCGGAGGGCGCGGAGGGCCGGCGACGTGTGCTGGTTGAGGAAGACCGTGTCCGTCTCCTGCGCGGCGACGACGGCCTGCTTCCAGTTGTCGTGCACGGGGCTCTCGGCGGACGACACCATGCGGGTGCCGAGCTGCACGCCCTCCGCCCCCAGCGCGAGGGCGGCCGCCATCGTGGGCCCGTCCACGAACCCGCCGGCCGCGATGACCGGCACGTCGACCCTCGACACGACCAGCGGCAGGAGCACCATCGACGCCACCGGACGGGGGCTCTTGAAGCCGCCCCCCTCACCGCCCTCGACGATGAGCCCGTCCACGCCCGCGTCGACGGCCTTCAGCGCGCCGGCGAGGTTCGGCACCACGTGGAAGACCGTGAGCCCGGCCTCCTTCAGCGGTGTCGTGTACTTCGTCGGGCTGCCCGCCGACGTCGTCACGAACTTCACGCCCTGGTCGACCACGAACTCGACGATCGAGGGGTCGCGCACGAAGGCCTGCGCGATGTTCACGCCGAACGGCTTGTCGGTGAGGTCGCGCATCCTGCGGATCTCGTCGCGGATCACGTCGAGCTCGCCCGACGACGTCTCGATGATGCCCATCGCCCCGGCGTTGGACACCGCGCTGGCCAGCTGTGAGCGGGCGATCCACCCCATCGGCGCCTGCACGATCGGGATCTCCACCCCGAGCAGGTCCGTCACCCGGTTCTTGAACGTGGCCGTCACGACCGCCGATCCTGCCACCCCCAGCAAACTCGCGACGCCACGTCTACGGAAGTGTGTGCCCTGCGTCGCGGGTTCGAGCCGCCGGGCGAACTCGCGACGCCACGTCTACGGAAGTGTGTGCCCTGCGTCGCGAGTTCGTTGGGGTCGGTAGGTCACAGGTGGCCGAGCTGGCCTCTCCCCAGGGTTCCGGTGAGGAAGCCGAGCAGCTGGCGCAGCATCGCCCCGGTGGCGCCCCACACCGTGTCGCCCACGAGCTCGAAGAAGAAGATCGGGCGGTCCTCGGCCCACGGGAACGTCCAGCGCTCCTCGCGGTAGATCGCAGGGTCGAGCAGCTCGGCGACGGGCACGTGCAGGACCGCGGACACCTCGGCCGGGCTGGGCACGGTCTCGGGGCGGCCGCCGGGCAGCGCGCCGACGAAGGGCACGATGAACGACCGGCTGGTGATCGTGGCGAGGTGGTCGAGCTCGCCGAGGGACTCGATCCCCGCGGTGTCGAGGGCGATCTCCTCGCGCGTCTCGCGCAGCGCGGTGGCCCACAGGTCCACGTCGCCGTCGTCCTGCCGGCCCCCCGGGAAGCTCACCTCGCCCTGGTGCGAACGGAGGTCCCACGTGCGGCGGGTGAGGACGACGTGGAGCTCGCCGTCCACCTCGTAGAGCGGGGCCAGCACGGCAGACGCGCGGTCG
>DATFFY010000197.1:0-2599 GCA_035249805.1 Acidimicrobiales bacterium
CGTCGCGCGTGAGGCCGCGACGCACCCGTGCGGCACCGTCGCGCCGCACCCACGAGCGGACCACCGCCGGTGCGAGCCGCGGCTCGGCCGACAACGCATGGGACAGGCCGGCGGCGACATCCGTACCGGGTTGGTCGGCGACGCTGGGCCAGAGGCCGAGCACCACCCAGGCCCACGCGCGACGCAGGTCACCACGGCCGGCTCGGAGCACGATGTCCTCGAGCGCCGCGCCGCGGGAGCGGTACCGCACGGCGTCGCCGGTGCGGACGGCATCGACGACGGCGGTGGCCAGGGCGTCGGCCCACACGTGCGCCATGCGGCCGACGCCATCGTCCGTGCCGGCGATCCGGATCGGCACCGCGAGGCGGGGCACGACGACGAGCTCCTCGGTCCCGATGCCGGCACCGGCCAGCGCGGCTTCGAGGGGGCCATCCTCGGCCAGGTCCAGCTCGGTCAGCGCGCGTTCGACCCGCGCGCGCACCCGCCCGTCGCCGTGGCGATGGTGGAGCCGAGCTCGGCGCACCTCGATCACCGTCATCGGCCCCAACCCAGCCGCTCGTCGCCCACGCGCGCGGCCCCGGGTCGGGTGCCCGAGCCCGGCTCGCCGACGAGGCTGCCCACCCCGAACGGACGTCCCACCACCAACGGCTCGAAGGCCGACCCGATCCCCACCAGCGTGGTGAGGCCGAGGTGGTCCCCGACCCCGACCCGGGTGCCGTGCGCGGCGGTGCAGACGTCGACGACCGTGTGGGCCGGTCGGTGCACCTCGAGCAGGTCGCGCAGCAGCGCTGTGGCGTCGTCGTCGAGGCAGCCGGGGACCACCACGGCGAAGCGGTGGGCGGACAGCTCGAACGCGTCGGGCGGCAGGCTCGGTCCCGTCTCGTCGTGGTCGGACGGGTCGGCGACCGCACCTCCGACGCGGAACCCGGCCCCCACGACCGCCCACGAGGCCGGGTCGGCCGCCTCCCCCACCGCGACCGTCCCCAGCCCGCGCAGCCGGAACCGCTCGATGACGAGGACCGGTCCGCCGAGGGCGAGCTCGAGGAGGCGGGCCAGGCCCGGCACGGTCCCTCGCCGTGCGAAGAGCCACACGGCCTCGGCGACGATCGCGCGTCGGCGCTCGTCCGGGATCCGCTCGTCCAGCGTGAGGCCGACGAGGGACGCGAGCCAGGGCAGGGCGTCCCTCGGCGTGGTGCGAGGGTCGACGAGCAGGTGCCGGGCTTCCACCCGCGCGAGGAGGTCGTGGAGCACGCCCTCGGCCGGTGCGAGGTACCGGTGGGCGAACGAGGCCGCCGTCTCGTCGCGCGACCAGGCGCGGGGCAACAGGTCGAGCAGACCGTGCCCGGGGCGCTCGACGCGGATCGCCTCGATCCGCGGGGAGCGACGGCGGGCGCCGCGCAGCTCGAGCTCCACCCAGAGATACCGCCCGGGCCGAGCCAGCACCCCGGCCTCGTAGGTGACCAGCTCGTCGGCGCGCGGCGGTCCGCTCCACGGCAGCTCGCGATCGCCACGGCGGGCGAGCGCGGTCCAACGGAGGCGATCGAGCTCGGCGCGCAGCCGGAGGGGAAGCTGCGGTGGCGTGTCCTGGGGGTGCACCTCCTCCGCATCGGTCCCCGGTGGCGCCACCCACCCGACCGACTCGTCCAGGTCGTCGAGGTCCCCGTCGGAGGTGACCGTTCGCACGCGGACCGACGAGCCCTCCGGGAGGCACGCGTCGAGGAACAGGCGACCCCACCGCACACCGGGCCGTTCGCCGTCGAGGCGAAAGGTCACGCACGTACCTGCGGGCACCCGCTCCTGCGAGACGGGGAAGGCGATCCACGGCCCGTCGGCGGACCAGTGGACGATGCGACCGTCGGGGGACGCGGCGATCCCGTTGCCGGCGTAGCCGGAACCGTCGAGGGTGCCGGCGACGGACAGGACGCCCCCGGGCCCGCCGAGGCGCAGCATCGGGTGGCCGGGCCGGCCGGCCACGACCACGTCCCCGTCGGCGTCCACCGCGACATCGGTGGGTGGCCCGGCGAGGTCGAGCACCAACGGCCGGCGCCGCCCGGACACCCACAGCGCGGGCCGACCGGTGCCCGTCGTGCCGAGAACGACCAGGCGCCCTCGGCTTCCGACGTCCAGCGCGACCGCTGGAGCGGGCGCCTCGATCCCGGGCCGGTCCCACGGGGCGTCGATCCGCTCAGGTTCGGCCCCGCCGGCCCAGGCGACGATCGTGGGCGTCGGCCCGAGCAGGGCCAGGACGCGTGGCCCGTCCACGGCGACGTCGATCACGGTGTCCGCGCCGGCGACGAGCCCACCCAGCCGCGTCCGCCGGAGGATCCGCCCGTCGTCGACGTCGACGGCGAGGACGCTCCCCGTCGCACGGTTCACGACCTGGGCGACGCCGGTGACGTCGATCGCGATCGGCCCGAGGTCCAGATCGGACGACGACGCGGACGGCGTCGCCGCGAAGCCGCCCAGGACGGGCCGATCCGGCGGCCCGCCGAGCAGCAGGTGGTCGCCCTCGACCCGGACCCGCCCGGTCGTCCCGCCCGGCACCCACCGGTGCCGGTGGAGCAGTCCCGTTCCCGGTTCGGCGTGGAGCAGCCGGCAC
>DATFFY010000198.1:0-3560 GCA_035249805.1 Acidimicrobiales bacterium
CCGCCGTCGACGGCGGCCGACGCCGCCGTGGTGCTCGGGTCCTCGAAGGTGGGGTCGTCGGGCTGGTCGGCCCCGCGCAGCACGAAGAACCACAGGCCGAGGCCGAGCACCCCGAGCGCGACCCACAGCAGCCAGCGCAGACGGCGGTCGTCGAGGTCGAGCGGCACCCGGTGATGTTGGCACCCCGGGCCGGCGGCCCGTGACGCGCTAGCGGTCGCTGCTGCCGTAGAGGCCGAGCGTCTCGGCCACCTCGGCCGACAGGTGGTAGCTCTCGGCCGCGGCCGGGAAGGCTCCCGAGCGCACGTCGGCGGCGTAGGCGGCCAGGCCGGCCACCCCCGCGCTGCGCAGGTCGGCGTAGCGGCGCACGAACTTCGGCAGCATCCGGTCCTCGATGCCCAGGACGTCGTGGAACACGAGCACCTGCCCGTCGCAGCCCGGTCCGGCACCGATGCCGATGGTCGGCACGTCGACGGCGTCGGTGACGAGGCGGGCGACCTCGTCCGGCACGCCCTCGAGCACGATCGAGAAGCAGCCCGCGGCGGCGAGGGCCTTGGCGTCGGCCACCAGCTCGAGCGCGGCGCCGTGCTCCCGGCCCTGCACCTTGAAGCCACCCATGGCGTGGACCGACTGGGGGGTCAGGCCGAGGTGGCCCATCACGGGCATCTCGGCGTCGACCAGCGCCTCGATCATCGGCAGGCGCTTGCGACCGCCCTCGAGCTTCACGGCCTGCGCGCCGGCCCGGATGAGCCTCGCCGCGTTGTGGACGGTGTCCACCGGCGTCGTGTGGTAGCTGAGCCAGGGGAGGTCGGCGACGACGAGGGGCTTCGGGCGCTCGAGGTGTGGCGCGGAGGATGCCAGCCCGCGGGCGACGGCCGCCGTGTGGTGGGCGAGGTCGTCCACCGACACCTGGAGCGTGTCGTCGTACCCGAGGACCACCATGGCGACGGAGTCGCCCACGAGGAGCAGGTCGACGCCCGCCTCGTCGGCCATGCGCGCCCCGGGGGCGTCGTAGGCCGTGACCATCACGAGCGGCTCGCCGCCGTCGTGGACCTTGCGCGCTCGGACGGCCGGCGCGGTCACCTGCGTGCGCATCGCTGCACCTCCTACCGTCCAGCGCCTGGGTGGCTGCCGGCGGCACCACCAGCGTAGGCCCGGGCCCTCCGCCCCACCAAGCCCTCGGGGGTGGTCTGGGTAGGGTCCCCGCATGGCCGAGACCGGGCGATGCGACAGCTGCGGGGACCTGGGGGTGGAGGTCGTGCCCGTCCACCGCGCCTACGTCACGCCCGAGGCCTGGGACACCGAGGAGAAGGTCGAGGTGCTCGACGAGGTCGAGCGGTGGTGCTTCCCCTGCCGCACGAGCTACCCGCACGAGGAGCTGGACGGCTCCTAGGGGTTGCAGAACGGGAACGGTGGCTTCTTGTCGTCGGGCGGGGGGTTGCACTTCGGCAGCGTCGTGGTCGGACCCGGCGTCGTGGTGGCCGTCGGGGACGGGCCGCCCGGGGCCGTCGAGGTCGTCGACGCGCCGGGCAGGCCCGACGTGGTGCTGGCGTTCGGGTCCGGCGTGGTGCTGGTCGTGCTCGCCGTCGCGTCCGGCGTGAGGACCAGCCCCGGGTTGAGGATGCGGCCCGGGAACCTGGCGGCGGGGGTGAACGAACCGGTGTCCATCCCCGCGGTCGCGGCGCGCATGAACTTGGCGAAGATCTGCGCCGGGAACGACCCGCCGGTGACCTCGATGCCGTGGACGTCGTCCATGTACCGCGTGGGCGTGCCCGGCGGGTTGTCGTAGCCCATCCAGACCGCGGCGGTCAGCTTGGGCGTGTACCCGACGAACCAGGCGTCACGGTTGTTGCCGGTCGTGCCGGTCTTGCCGGCCACGGGCTTGCCGATGTTCGCGGCCCGGCCCGTCCCGCCGAGGACCACCTGGCGCAGCGCGTGGTTGACCTGGTCGGCCTCGCCCTCGGGGAGCACGCGGTCGTTCGAGGGGCTCGCCTGCTCGAGGACGGAGACGTCGCCGTCGTCGTCGACCTGCTCGATCCTCGCGATGAGGTCGGGGTCGTTCCGCACGCCGCGGTTGGCGAACGAGCTGAACCCCACCGCCATGTCCATCGGCGACACGTCCTCGGAGCCGAGGGCGGTCGCGATCACCGGGTCGAGGTCGGCGGTGACCCCGAGCCGGTCGGCCATCTCGACGACGTTCTCGGGACCCACCTCCACCATCAGCTGGGCGTAGGCGGTGTTCGACGAGACGCGGGTGGCGTCGACGAGGTCGAGCACCCCCTGCTCGGCGTCCTCGTAGTTGTTGACCTCGTAGTCCTTCCCGGCGTCCGCCTTCGGGAGGACGATCTTCGCCGGGGCGTTGAACTTCGAGTTCAACGAGATGCCCTGGTGGATGGCGGTGGCCAGGACGAACGGCTTGAACGAGGAGCCCGCACCGCGGCCCGACCCGCCGGCGTCCTTGCCGAGCGCGAAGTTCACCTTCTGGGTCTGGTAGTCCCGGCCGCCGACCATGGCCTTCACCTGGCCCCGGTCGTCGATGGCGACGAGGGCGGCCTGCGGATCGTCGGGCCGGTTCAGCGTCTCGGTGACGGCGTCCCACGCGTCCTCCTGCATCTCCATGTCGAGGGTCACGTAGATGCGCAGGCCGCCGCCGTAGAGCACGGCCTCCCCGTACTTGGCCAGGAGCTGCCGCTGCACGGCATCGATGAAGTACGCCCCGCCGATCGACTCCAGCCTCGGGTCCACGGCCAGCTTCGTGCGGTCGCGGCGGGCGATCACGTGGTCCTCCCACGGCAGGGCGCTGGCCGCGTCCCGCTCGGCCGGCTCGATCTTGCCCACCGAGACCAGCGCGTCGAGCGCGGTGTCGCGCCGGCGCGACGCCTCGACGGGGTCCTGGAGGGCGTCGGCCGCCTCGGGGGCGCGGATCAGCCCGGCCAGGTAGGCGGCCTCGGGCAGGCCGATCGTGCGCACGTCCTTGCCGAAGTAGGCGCGGGACGCGGCGCCGACGCCGTACGCGCCGCGCCCGAAGTAGATCGTGTTGAGGTACCGCTCGAGGATCTGCTCCTTGTCGAGCTCGCGCTCGAGCTTCACCGCGAGGATCGCCTCCTTGATCTTCCGGGCGATGCTCCGCTCGGAGGTGAGGTACACGTTCTTCACGTACTGCTGCGTGATCGTCGAACCGCCCTGCTTGACGCCGCGGCCGCGCACGTCGTTGTAGAAGGCGCGGGCGATGCCGATCGGGTCCACCCCGCCGTGCTCGAAGAAGTCGCGGTCCTCGGTGGCGAGCACGGCGTCGACGAGGATCGGCGGCAGCTCCTCCAGCGGCACGTTGATGCGGTCCTCCTCCGCGCTGAACGACGCGATCGCGTTGTCCGGGCCGCAGCCGGAGGTCACGTCGGCCGCGCAGACGAACGACGTCTGCCGCAGCGGGTTCTCCGGGGGGAGGTTGATGTTGAACACGACGGACGCGATGCCGCCTGTGGTGGCCACGACGCCGAGACCGGCCACGAACAGGCCGCGCCGCCAGCGCCACAGCGCGCTCCGGCGCTGGGCCGGCCGGCGCG
>DATFFY010000199.1:0-2395 GCA_035249805.1 Acidimicrobiales bacterium
GCCCGGGACCTCGCGGAGGCCGGCGTCGCCATCGTGTCCGGGCTGGCCCTCGGCATCGACGGAGCCGCGCATCGCGGCGTGCTCGACGCCGCGGCCGGCCCGGGACGACCCGTGGGCATCATCGCCAGCGGCCACGACATCCCGTATCCCGCACGTCACGCCCGGCTCTGGGCCGCCGTGGCGGAGCGGGGCGTGCTCCTCGGCGAGGCAGCGCTCGGCACCCGTCCGGCCGCGTGGCGGTTCCCGGCCCGCAACCGCATCATCGCCGCGCTGGCCGACGTCCTCGTCGTGATCGAGTCGCACGCCGCCGGAGGGTCGCTGCTCACAGTGCGCGAAGCGATCGCCCGGGGCGTCGACGTGATGGCCGTCCCGGGATCGGTCCGGAACCCCGCGGCCGACGGAACCAACCAGCTCATCGCCGACGGGTGCCATCCGGTGCGCGACGCCGACGACGTGCTGATGGCGATCGGCCTGGGCGCCGGCCGGCGGCGCGCGGCGAGGGACGCACGGACCCCGCCCGACGCCGACGGCAGAGCGGTCCTGGACGCCTTCGACTGGGAGCCGGCCACGCTCGAGCACCTCGCCCTGCGGACCGGTCGGGGGGTCCCAGAGCTCGCGTTGGCGCTGCACCGCCTGGAGGTCGGGGGGTGGGTGTCCTCGCAGGGCCCGTGGTACGAGCGTGTGGAGCGAGCATGATCCCGGTCGGCGGTACCCTCAGCCGATGGCCTGGCACGAGCAGGACTTCCTCGCCTCGCTCACGGCCATGTCGCCGCGCACCGTCGAGGCCTATGGGTCCGACCTGGCCGGCTTCGTCGAGTGGGCCGAGCGCGGCGACGTCGCCGATCCGGATGCGGTCGACCGCACCCTCCTGCGCCGCTACATCGCCCACCTGGCCACCCGCCGCTACGCCCGCCGGTCGATCGCCCGCAAGGTGTCGTCCCTGCGGCGGTACTTCGCCTGGTGCACCCGCACCGGGCGGATCGCGACCGACCCGTCGGTCACCCTGTCGTCGCCCCGCGGGGACGGCCGGCTGCCCCGGGTCCTCCACCAGGACGAGGTCAACGGCCTGCTCGACGATCCGCCCGTCGCGGTCCTCGACGACCCGCCCGCCGTCCGGGCCCGCGACGACGCCGTGCTCGAGGTGCTCTACGGCAGCGGCCTGCGCGTCGCGGAGCTGTGCAGCCTCGACGCCGGCGACCTCGACCTCGACCGGGGCCGCGCCGTGGTGTGGGGCAAGGGCGGGAAGCAGCGGGCCGTGCCGCTCAGCCCACCCGCGGTCGAAGCTCTCCGCTCGTGGGCGACCCACCGGTCCGAGCTCGTCACCGGGGACTCACCCGACGGGGCGGTGTTCCTCAACCGGCGGGGCCGTCGACTCTCGCCGCGCGACGTCCGCCGCATCGTGGACCGGCGGGCGGTCAGCCCCACCCACCCGCACGCCCTCCGGCACACGTTCGCCACCCACCTGCTCGACGGTGGCGCCGACCTCCGGGCCGTGCAGGAGCTGCTCGGCCACGCCGACCTGTCCACCACGCAGCGGTACACCCACGTCAGCCGGGAGCGGCTGCGGGCCGTGTACGACGCCAGCCACCCGAGGGCCTGACGCCGTGGCCCTGCACGCCTCCCCCGACCTCGACGAGCTCTGGGCCGCCCACACGGCGGAGCCGACCCCGGAGCTGCGCGACCAGCTGATCGTCCACTACGCCCCGCTGGTGAAGTACGTGGCCGGCCGCGTCGCGTCCGGCCTGCCGAGCTCGGTCGAGCTGGCCGACCTCGTGTCCTACGGGATGCTCGGCCTCATCGACGCCATCGCGAAGTTCGACCCCGCCCGCGGCTACAAGTTCGAGACGTACGCCATCTCCCGGATCAAGGGGAGCATGCTCGACGAGCTGCGCGCGATCGACTGGGTGCCGCGCTCGGTGCGCACGAAGGCGCGCTCCTTGGAGCAGGCGGTGTCGGAGCTGCAGGCCGAGCTCCACCGCACGCCGACCGATGCCGAGCTGGCCGAGCGGCTCGGCATCTCGGACGGCGAGCTGCAGACGATGCTCGGCCAGGTGTCGTTCACCGGTCTCGTCGCCCTCGACGACCTGCTCGCGTCGGGGGAGCGCGAAGGCTCCTCGACCCTCGGGGACACCCTCGCCGACAGCGGGCCCGGCCCGCTGGCCGCGTACGAGGTGACCGAGGTGCGCGAGCAGCTCGCCGAGGCCATCCGCGCCCTGCCCGAGCGGGAGAAGACCGTGCTCGGCCTCTACTACTACGAGGGCCTGACGCTGGCCGACATCGGCTCGATCCTCGGCGTCACCGAGAGCCGGGTCTGCCAGATCCACACCAAGGCCGTGCTCTCCCTGCGCGTGCGGTTGGCCGACGCCGACCGCGAATCGGCCTAGCACCGAGCTCG
>DATFFY010000200.1:0-3515 GCA_035249805.1 Acidimicrobiales bacterium
CGCGGCGCCCGCCCCCACCCGCCCGGCACCCGCGCTGCCGCCGCTGCCCACGCCGGCAGAGGTGCTGCCGCCTCCCGGCGAGGCACCGAACCCGCTCGACGCCCCCGCCAGCGGCAGCTTCAGCCTCGAGGAGCTCGTGGCCGCCAGTGGGCTCGACCACCGCGCACTGGGCGACCTGAACCGGTTCGGGCTGCTGTCCGGGCGCGTCGTGGGCGGGGACACGTACTACGACGCCGATGCCATGGTCGTGGTGCGCACTGCCGCCGCGTTCCTGCAGTTCGGCATCGAGGCGCGGCACCTGCGGATGTACAAGGTGGCGGCCGAGCGGGAGGCCGGCTTCATGGAGCAGGTCGTGATGCCCTTGCTGAAGCAGCGGAACCCGACGGCCCGGAAGCAGGCGGCCGAGAACCTCGCCGCTCTTGCGGCCCTCGGCGAGCAGCTCCGGGCCGCATTGCTGCGCACCGCGCTCAGCGACCACACCGACCTGAAGTAGCGCCAACCCGCGGAGCAGCGGCCGGGCGGGCCGGGTAGGTTGCGGGGGATGGCAGTCGAGATGGAGCTCGTCGGCATCGAGATGGAGCGCCCTCCGAACATCCCGTGCCTCGTGCTCCGCGAGGCGCAGGGCGCGGGGCGGGTCTTGCCGATCTTCATCGGGGGGCCGGAGGCGACCGCGATCGCGTTCGCGCTCGAGGAGGTCGAGACGCCGCGGCCCATGACGCACGACCTCGTCAAGGACCTCCTCGAGGAGCTCGGCGCGCGCATCGAGCGCGTCACCGTGACCGAGCTGCGCGACGCCACCTTCTACGCGGAGATCGTGCTGTCGGTCGCCGGCTCCGTGCACTCGGTGTCGGCGCGGCCCAGCGATGCGGTCGCCCTCGCGGTGCGCTTCGGAGCGCCCGTGTTCGCGGAAGAGGGCGTGCTCGACGAGGCCGGGCGCGCCCCCGAGGAGGGCATGCCAGAGGACGTCGTGGAGCAGTTCCGCGAGTTCATCGCCGGGGTGAACCCCGAGGACTTCGCTTCGTAGCAGCGCCGAGCGCTGCCGCCCCTAGTCCCGGGCGGCGATGAGCTGCGAGCGGCCCGTGGCCAGCAGGCCGAGCCCCATCAGCAGCACGGCGTAGCGGAAGATCGTCCAGGTGTTGGTGCCGGTCCTCGGCAGCTGTCGGTCCACGGTGATGGCGACCGACTTCACGAGCGAAGAGCCGTCGGGCGCGGTGCCGGTGAACCGCACGGTGTGCGCACCGGTCGTCGTGTTGAGGGGGATGAGGACGGCACCGGAGGCCACGCCCTGCGCGTTCGCCGTGACCGAGGTCAGCCGGACGGGATCCGACAGCAGATCGACGGCGACGCTCGTGCCGGGTGCGAAGCCGGCGCAGGAGAAGCTGACGGAGTCGCCGACCGACGGGGTCGTGTCGCTCACCGTGCACGCAGCCGCCGTCGTGGTGCTGGTGGTGGAAGCGACCGTCGACGACGTCGTGGCGATCGTCCCGCCGGCGGGCGAGGTCGAGCTCGTGGTAGAGCTCGTGGGGCCGGTCGGGGGCGGGGTGGGCAGGCTCGAGCTGGACGAGGTCGAGCTGCTGCTCGTCGGCGCGGTGCTGGTGGTCGTCGACGACGTGCTGCTGCTCGTCGGCGCGGTGCTGCTGGTCGTTGACGACGTGCTGCTCGTCGAGCTGGTGCTGCCCGTCGGGGCAGTGCTGCTGGTCGTCGACGACGTGCTGCTGCTCGTGGTGGACGAGGTCGAGCTGGTGCTGCCCGTCGGGGCAGTGCTGCTGGTCGTCGACGAGGAGGTGCTGCTGCTCGATGAGCTCGATGAGGAGGACGAGCTGCTGGTCGAGCTGGTGGTATCGCGGAGGTAGGTGAAGCCGTCGTCGACGGTTCGAGTCGAGAAGTCGGGGAGGGTGTCCTGGTCTCCGCCGTCGGCCGTGAAGCAGGCGATGGAGACGTCGTACGCCGGCCCCTCGTTCGAGGGCGGTGGCTCCAGGAAGTCGAACTCCGGGGGAGCGATGTACGCCGGGTCGCCGCTGCCGGCCCCGTCGTCGCCGTAGATACCGTCGGCCTGGAAGTTGAACCCTTGCTGATCACGACGACTCTCGTCGGCCGGGGTGGCGGGGTTGTTCGTCGCGGCGGTGTTGATCTCGAACGCGACGTCCGGCACCCCCTGGATGCCGGTCTCGATGCACTCGGGTGCGCTGAACCCCACGGTGGTGCCTGCAGTGCCCACGCCCGGTCCGAACTGGAACTGGGTGATGGCGGCTTTGGCGGGGTTGTCCCAGACGGGCGCGAAGGTGATGAGGAGCGCCCCGAGGCCGCCCATGCCCAGGAACCTGGCCCGTGCTCGGCGGGGGCTGTTGCGCCAGATCTCGCGAAGGTTCGGCATGCCTGCTCCTGATCGGACGCGCGGGGCGTCGTTCCCTATCCCGTGGGGCGGACATTACCGCCGCTGCCCCCAAAGGTGGGGAACTCCGGTTCCGGGACCCTCCCCGTTGACGCCCCGCGCGGCTGGTCGTACCCTGCTCAACGCACCACATCGGTGTAACTACCTCCATCGGACTTCCGGGACCCACCACCTCGCCCGGGGTCCACGACAGGAGACGCGCGATGGCTGAAGGCTTCAGTGGGCGTGAGGCCGCC
The DNA here is from genome assembly GCA_035249805.1 of Acidimicrobiales bacterium. Classification (GTDB taxonomy): domain Bacteria; phylum Actinomycetota; class Acidimicrobiia; order Acidimicrobiales; family VFJN01; genus VFJN01. The sequence continues at coordinate 2,629 of DATFFY010000200.1, forward strand.
GACATCGTCGGCATCACGTATCGGCAGCTCGACTACTGGGCTCGGACGGACCTGATCCGGCCCTCCCTGGCGGACGCGAAGGGGAGCGGGAGCCGGCGGCGGTACTCGTACCAGAACCTGGTCGAGCTCAAGATGATCAAGACGCTCCTCGACGCCGGGCAGAAGCTCGAGCGGGTGCGCGAGGCGTTCCAGTACATCCGGGACCTGGGCGAGGACCTCACCTCGGCCCAGCTGGTCATCGCCGGGAACAGCGTCCTCCTCGTGAAGGATGAGGACCTGGTCGACGTGGTGAACAAGCACAAGGGCCAGGGCGTCCTCAACTTCCTCGCCATGGACGGGGTGGCCCAGGAGGTCGACGCCGCGGTGACGCAGCTCGAGTCGACCCGGGGCGAGCTGTCCGAGGCGGTCGTCGCGGCCAGATAGGTCCGGATAGGTTCCGCGAGGTGACGCTGCGCACCTCGCCGCTCGACGGCGCCCATCGGGCCCTCGGCGCCAAGATGGTCCCGTTCGGGGGATGGGACATGCCGTTGTCCTACGCGGACGGCACCCTGGCCGAGCACCGGGCCTGCCGCACCGGCGCGGTCGCGTTCGACGTGAGCCACCTTGGCACCGTTCGGGTCGAGGGGGCCGGAGCGATGGCCGACCTCCAGGCCGCCTTCACCAACGACCTCACGAAGGTGGCCCCCGGGCGGGCGCAGTACACGCACCTGCTCGACCCGGACGACGGGTCCGTGCTCGACGACATCATCGTCTGGTGGGTGGGGGAGGAGCGGTTCGACGTGATGCCCAACGCGTCGAACACGGACGGGGTCGTCAGCGCGATCGGCGGGGAGGACGTGACGGCGACCCGGGCGATCATCGCCGTGCAAGGGCCCGACGCCCGCGCT
>DATFFY010000201.1:0-6306 GCA_035249805.1 Acidimicrobiales bacterium
CTCGGCCACCTCGCGCACGCCCGCCTCGGACAGGTGCAGGCCGTCCGGGCGGATGCGCTTGGGCACGGTGCCGTCGGGTCCCATGAGGCGCCCGGCGTACGGCCAGAGCGCAGCCAAGGTCGAGTGGGGCACGCGCTGCCCGTTCAGCTCGTTGAGGCGGGTCGTGCGGGGCGGGTCGTTGAGCGTGATGGGCCCGTGCCCCGGCACCGGGCTCCCGATGACCTGGCTGAACACCTCGAGGTCCCACATCGGCAGCGGCACCGTGGCCCACAGGATCGGGACCTCGGCCTCCTCGAGCTCGCCGAGCACCCGGTCGACGGCGGCGCCGTACCGGCTGTCGATGATCGGCTCCCCGAGGTGGTGCAGACCGTCGAGGTCCTCGTACTGCCAGTCGGCCAGCTGGGAGGAGCCGATGAAGACGACGATGGCGTCGGCGTCCAGCTGGCGGGCGGCGGTGGCGGCCTTCGGGAAGAGCTCGTCGCAGCGGAAGGGCTGGAACTCGTAGTCCTCGCGGATCTTGAACTTGATCCCGAGGAGCGGGCCGCAGCCGGGCTCGTGCACGGTGACCACCTGCAGCCGCCCGGTGTCGATGCCCCAGGCCTCGAGGCCGTCCCCGTTGGCCAGCGCGGTCGAGTCGCCCACGAGCACGACGCGCGGGGGACGGGCCGGGGCGATCGTGGTGGTCGGCGCGGTGGCGACGGTCGACCCGGCCGGGTCGAGCACTGCGGCGGTCGACGTCGTGGAGGAGGAGGAGGACGAGGTCGTGGTGTCGACGGGGCGGAAGGCGAGCTGCTGCTCGTCGCCGGTGCCGGCCACCGGCAGGCCGACGATCAGCACCGCGGCGAACCCGCCGGCCAGCGCGAGGCGGGCGGTCCTCGTCGTCAGCGCCGCGCCGATCCGGATCGGCCGCTCGAGCAGGTGGTACGAGAGCGTGCAGGCGGCGAGCGTCGCGGCCAGCCGCACCCCGAACAGGGCGTAGCCGTCGAGGTTCGTGCGGCCCTCGTCGAGCAGCAGGTACAAGGGGAAGTGGTACAGGTACGCGCCGTAGCTCATCTTCCCGAGCTCCACGAAGGGGCGGAACCCGAGGATGCGCTGCGTCACCGGCCCCTCGACCGAGCCGAGCACCATCAGCGCCGAGACGGCGGCGAAGGCCCCGAGCCCGCCGTCGTAGATCGCGGAGCGCCCGTGCGGCGCGGTCAGGAAGATGACGACCGAACCGACGAGGCCGACGAGTCCGCCCACGTCGAGCACCCGGCTGCGGTGGCGCGCGTCCAGCTCCCGCAGGCGGGGGTAGGCCAGGGCGAGGAGCCCGCCGACCGCGATCTCGGCGGCCCTCGTGTCCGTGCCGAAGTACACGCGGTCGATGTCGTCGAGACGGATCTGCTGGGCGACCGAGACGAGGGCGATCCCCGCGAACGCCCACCCGAGCGCGGCGCGGCTGCGGGCGAGCGTGAACGCCGCCAGCAGCGGGAACACCAGGTAGAACTGCTCCTCGATCGCCAGCGACCAGTAGTGCTCGACCGGCGAGGGCACCACGCTGAAGTCCGCGTACTTCGTCCCCTCGGCGATGAAGCGCCAGTTGGCGAAGTTGAGCAGGGCGGCGCGGATGTCGCCGACGACGTCCACCCGCTGGGCGGCGGGGACGGCCACGACGGTGACGACCGCGGCCAGGAGCAGGGCGACGATGGACGCCGGGATGAGCCGGCGGGCGCGACGGGCCCAGAACGCGGGGAGGTCGATCCGCCCGTGCCGCTCGCGCTCGGCCAGGACGAGGCTCGTGATGAGGAACCCCGACATCGTGAAGAACACGGAGACGCAGATGAAGCCGCCCTTGGCCCAGCCCAGGCGCCCGTGGAAGCAGAGGATGGCGAACATCGCCACCCCGCGGAGGCCGTCGAGGGCCGGCCAGTACGGGAGGCGGGGCGCCCGTGTGGAACCGCTGGCGTTCGTGGTCAGACCTTCGCGCCTGCGCTGACGAGGAGGGACCGGATGAGGACGGCCCCGTCGGTCGAGCCGACGAGGGCGTGGCAGGCCCGCTCCGGGTGGGGCATGAGGCCCACGACGTTGCGGCCCTCGTTGCACACCCCGGCGATGTCGTCGACCGAGCCGTTGGGGTTGTCGACGTAGCGGACGACGACGCGGTCCTCGTCCCGCAGCACGGCGAGGGTCTCGGGATCGCAGGTGTAGTTGCCCTCGAAGTGGTTGATCGGGATGCGGAGCACGTCGCCGATGCTCGCCTCACCGGTCAGCACGGTGGAGGTGGTCTCGACCCGCAGCTGCGTGGTCGTGCACAGGAACTTCAGGCCCCGGTTCTTCTGGAGCGCGCCGGGCACCAGCCCCGCCTCGGTGAGCACCTGGAAGCCGTTGCAGATCCCGACCACCGGCCCGCCGTCGGCCGCGTGCTTGCGGACCGCGTCCATCACCGGGGAGAAGCGGGCGATCGCCCCGGGCCGGAGGTAGTCGCCGTGGGCGAAGCCGCCGGGCAGGACCACCGCGTCGACCTGGTGGAGATCGGCGTCGCCGTGCCAGAGCAGCTCCGCCTGGCCCCCGAGGTGGTTGACGGCCTCGACGGCGTCGAGCTCGCAGTTGGACCCGGGGAAGGTCACGACCCCGATGCGGGCAGGCATCAGACGACCTCGGCGACCGTGATCGTGAGGTCGGCGGCCTCGATCACGGGGTTGATGAGGAAGCGCTGGCACACCTCGTCGACGTGGGCCCGGGCCGCCGCCTCGTCCGGGGCCTCGATCGTGAAGCGGATGGCCTTGCCGACGCGGACCTCGCGGATCCCGTCGAAGCCGAGGGACGGCAGCGAGCGCTCGATCGTGGCCCCCTGGGGATCGGCGATCCCGGGCCGCAGCCGGGTCTCGACCAAGACCGAGAAGAGCATGTGGTGAGCCTAGTTGCGGGCCCTGCAGCCGCCTGCGCACGAGTTCTGGCCCGATCTCGCCACAGCCGGACGTGGCCGGGCCGGGCCAGAAACCGTCGGGTCAGCCGGTGACGCCGGGCCAGTCGCCGAAGGAGCAGCCGGTGATGCGCTCGTAGCCCTCGATGTACCGGTCGCGGGTGGCGGCCACGACCGCGTCAGGGAGCGTCGGCGGGGGCGGTGTCTTGTCCCAGTCGAGGGTCTCCAGGTAGTCCCGGAGCGGCTGCTTGTCGAAGCTGGGCGGGGTCGCGCCGGGCTTCCACTCGTCGACCGGCCAGAACCGGCTCGAGTCCGGGGTGAGCACCTCGTCGCAGAGCACCAGCTCGCCGTCGACGACGCCGAGCTCGAACTTGGTGTCGGCGATGATGATCCCGCGGTCGCGGGCCAGCTCCGCGCCCCGGCGGTAGAGCTCGAGGGAGACGTCGCGGGCACGGGCCGCCAGCGCCTCGCCGACGAGCGCGACGGCCGCGTCGTAGGAGATGTTCTCGTCGTGGCCGGTGTCGGCCTTCGTCGACGGGGTGAAGACGGGCTCGGGGAGCTGGTCGCTCTCCTGCAGGCCGGCCGGCAGCTCCTGGCCGTGCATGGTCCCGCTCTTGGAGTACTCCTTCCAGGCCGAACCGGAGAGGTACCCGCGGACGATGCACTCGATCGGCAGCATCTCGGCCTTGTGGCAGAGCATGATCCGACCGGCCAGGTCGTCGCCGGGACCGGCCACGCCGTCGGGCAGGTCGGCCTCGTCGGTCGAGATCAGGTGCGAGCCGACGACGTCGCCCAGGACCTCGAACCAGAACGCGGACATCGCGGTGAGCACCCGCCCCTTGTGCGGGATGGGCTCGGCCATGACCACGTCGAAGGCCGACATCCGGTCCGAGGTCACCATGAGCAGCCGGTCGTCCCCGATGGCGTAGATGTCGCGGACCTTCCCCGAGTGCACGTAGGGCAGCGAGATCGTCACGGCGCCGAACCTAGAGGATGGCGTCGCCGGTGTAGCGCGCGGCCTCGGGGTGGCGGCCGACGACCTCGGCCACCTGCGCCACGAAGGCATCGACCTGGGCCGGCGCCGTGCCCACGAAGGAGATCGGCTCGCCCACCAGCGCGTCGACCGCGTCCCGGGACAGGCCCAGCCGCTCGTCGCCGGCGAGGCGGTCGAGGAGGTCGTTGTCGGGCGCACCGCTCTCCCGCATCCCGAGCGCGACCGCCACCGCGTGCTCCTTGATGGCCTCGTGCGCCACCTCGCGGCCCACGCCGGCCCGGACCGCACCCATGAGGACCTTCGTGGTCGTGAGGAAGGGCAGGTAGCGGTCGAGCTCGCGCTGGACGACGGCGGGGTAGGCCCCGAAGTCGCGCAGCACGGCGAGGAGGGTCTGGAACAGTCCGTCGGTCGCGAGGAAGGCGTCGGGCAGCGCGACCCGGCGGACCACCGAGCAGGACACGTCGCCCTCGTTCCACTGGTCGCCCGACAGCTCCGCCACCATCGAGAGGTGCCCGCGGAGCACGACGGCCAGGCCGTTGATGCGCTCGCAGGACCGGCTGTTCATCTTGTGCGGCATCGCCGACGAGCCGACCTGGCCCGGCTGGAAGCCCTCGGTGACCAGCTCGAGCCCGGCCATGAGCCGGATCGTGGTGGCGAGGCTCGACGGGCCGCCGGCCGCCTGCACCAGCGCCGACACGACGTCGAGGTCGAGCGAGCGCGGGTACACCTGGCCGACGTTGGTGAGCGTGTCCGCGAACCCGAGGTGCTGCGCGACGGCGTCCTCCAGGCGCTCCACCGCCTCGGGGCTGCCGAGGAGGTCGAGCATGTCCTGCTGCGTGCCGACGGGGCCCTTGATGCCGCGGAGCGGATACCGCTCGAGCAGCTCCTCGACGCGGCGCAGCGCCTGCAGCAGCTCCTCGCCCGCGTTGGCGAACCGCTTGCCGAGCGTGGTGGCCTGCGCGGCGACGTTGTGGCTGCGGCCGGTCATGACCAGCGCGGCGTGCTCGGCCGCCCGCTCGGCCAGGCGGGCCAGCGCGGTGACCATCCGGTCGCGCACCAGCTCGAGGGCGGCCCGCACCTGGAGCTGTTCGACGTTCTCGGTGAGGTCGCGCGAGGTCATGCCCGCGTGGATCAGCTCGTGCCCGGCCAGGGCCGAGAACTCCTCGATGCGGGCCTTCACGTCGTGCTTCGTGACCCGCTCCCGGGCCTCGATGCTCTCCAGGTCGACCTTGTCGACCACCGCGACGTAGTCGTCGATGGCCTGCTCGGGGATGTCGACACCGAGCTCCCGCTGGGCCCGCAGCACGGCGATCCACAGCTGTCGCTCGAGGACCACCTTGTGCTCGGGCGACCACAGCGTCGCCATCGGCTCGCTGGCGTACCGAGCGGCGAGGACGTTGGGGATCACGACCCCCATTCTCCCACCTCGACCCCCCGAACTCGCGATGCGATGCGCACAGATGTGTGTGCCAGGCGTCGCGAGAACAGGTGGTCAGCCGGCGATCTCCTTGCGGTGCTCGGCCAGCTTCGCCTGGAGATCGGCGTCGGTGATCGCCAGCATCTCGGCGACGAGGATGCCCGCGTTCATCGAGCCGTCGATCGCGACGGTGGCCACCGGGATGCCCTTCGGCATCTGGACCGTCGAGTAGAGCGCGTCGATGCCCCCGATGGCGCCGCCGGAGAGCGGGACGCCCACGACGGGCAGCGTGGTGTGGGCGGCCACGACGCCGGCGAGGTGGGCGGCCATGCCCGCCCCGCAGATGAACGCGACGTAGCCGTCCTCCCGGGCGGTCGAGGCCAGCTCCATCACCTTGGCGGGGGTTCGGTGGGCCGAGGCCACCTGGACGTCGGCCTCGATGCCGAAGCGCTCGAGGATCTCCGCGGCGGGCCGCATCTTGTCCATGTCGTTGGGCGAGCCCATGAGGATGGCGACCTTGTACGTCATGTGAACCTGACTCCTGGTGGGGTGGGCGAACTCGCGACGCAGCGTCCACGGAAGTGTGTGCGAGGCGTCGCGGGAACGGGGGGTCGGCGGGTCAACGGGCGTCCACGGCAGCGGCGATGTCGGTCCGATGGTGCATACCAGGCCACGACAGGTGGCCGAGGGCTTCATAGGCTCGGGCCCGGGCGGTCGAGACATCGGGGCCACGCCCGACCACGTTCAGCACGCGACCGCCGGCCGTGACGAGCGAGCCGTCCTCGTCGGCGACGCCGGCGCACAGCAGGTCCACGTCCTCGACGCGGGACGCCGCCGTGAGGCCGACGACGACGTCGCCGGTGCGGGGGCTCGCGGGGTAGCCCTCGGCGGCGGCGACGACGAGCTTGGGGGTGTGCTCCAGGCGGTTGAGCGTCTCGTTGGCGTGCAGACAGAAGCAGTACTTCCAGTCCGGGTCGGCCTCGGAGAGCATCC
>DATFFY010000202.1:0-5518 GCA_035249805.1 Acidimicrobiales bacterium
GGACGGGCGCGGTCCACGGGGAGCCGGCGCCGACGGGCGGGGCGGGCACCTCGTCGTCGTCCTCGTCGGCGCGGAAGAGGAGCCAGACGCCGAAGGCGATGAGGCCGAGGGGCAGGAGCCAGCCCCGGCCGGGGAACCACCAGTCGCCCCAGAGGACGCTGATGGCCACGATGATCAGGCCGATGCCGAGGGCCTCGGACCAGCGGCTCCCGGTCCGCCCGGCACGTCGCGGCGCCACCGTGGTGCCGTCGGCCTCCGGGATGAAGATCCACGCGAGGATGTACGCCGGGATCCCGGGGCCCATGACGGCCAGCACGATCGCACCCAGGCGCACGAGGTTCGGATCGACGTCGGTGTACTCGGAGATGCCGGCGCACACGCCGCCGAGCGGGCCTCGGTCGGGGTAGCGGAAGAACCTCTTGGTCTCGGTGCCCGTGTTCGCCATGGGCCCAGTGTCCGATCGGACCGGTGTCGCGACAATCGGGGATGCCCCTGAGCCGTCCCCCGATGTCTCCCCGGGGGCTCCGTGCGATCATCGACGGACCATGGCGAAGGCCTTCCGTGCCGAGGTGACGACCCGGATCGGGACCCTGACGCGCTCGTCCGAGGACCGGTTCCTGGGCGGCGTGTGCGGCGGTCTCGGGCAGCAGCTCGGCGTCGATCCGACGGTGGTCCGGCTGGCCGTGGCGCTCATGACCCTGGCCAACGGCGTCGGCTTCCTCCTCTACGCCGTGGCGTGGGCCGTCCTGCCCGAACCCACACCGGGCCGGCCTGCACCACCGCGGGTCCGCCCGACCGCGGAGCGGGCGGCGGGGTTCGGCGCGATCACCCTCGGCGTGATCCTGCTGATGGCCCAGATCGGGCTGGTGCTGCCGGAGCCCCTCGTCTGGTCGATCGCGTCGACGGCGGTCGGCTTCGCGCTCGTCTGGGCCCGGACCTCCGACGAGGAGCGCGGCCGCTGGCTCGGCCTCGCGCGGGGGCGGTCCGGCGCGCCCGTCGACACGGTCAGCGGGGGCCGGGCGCTCGTGCTGCGGGCCATCGTCGGCGGTGCCCTCGTTGTGGTGGGGCTCGCGTTCCTGTTCGCGTCGGGCGGGTGGCTGTCGGCCCTCGGCCAGCTCGGCCTCGCCGTGGTCGCCACCGGCGTGGGCGTGGCGCTCCTGCTCGGCCCGTGGATCGTGCGCCTGTGGCGCGAGCGGGAGGACGAGCGCCGTGGCCGCATCCGATCGGAGGAGCGGTCGGAGATGGCGGCCCACCTGCACGACTCCGTGCTGCAGACCCTCACCCTCATCCAGCGCCACGCGGACCAGCCCGCCCGCGCCCGCATGCTGGCCCGCCGCCAGGAGCGCGAGCTGCGGGCCTGGCTCTTCGACGAGCGGGCCCCGGCCGAGGGCCGGCCCGACTCGCTCGTCGCCGCGCTCGAGGGCGTGGTGACCGAGGTGGAGGACCGGCACGTCGTCGAGGTCGATCTCGTCGTGGTCGGGGAGTGCCCGCTCGACCGCCGCGTGGAGGGCCTCGTCGCCGCGCTCCGGGAGGCGGCCCACAACGCCGCCCGCCACGGCGGGGTCCAGGAGGTCAGCGTCTACGTCGAGGTCGAGGGCGACAAGCTCACCGCCTTCGTGCGCGACCGGGGCAAGGGCTTCGACCTCGACGAGGTGGAACCCGGCCGGCTCGGGGTGCGCGAGTCGATCATCGGCCGCATGGCCCGCCTCGGCGGCCGGGCCGAGGTGCACAGCAGCAAGGGCGAGGGCACCGAGGTCGTGCTCGAGGTGCCGCTGGCCCGCGAGGCAGCCCCGTGACCCTGCCTCGGGTCTTCCTGGTGGACGACCACCAGATGTTCCGCTCGGGCGTCCGGGCCGAGCTCGGCGACCGCGTGGACGTGGTGGGCGAGGCCGCCGACGTCGAGTCCGCCGTCGAGGGCATCCGCAGCACCAGTCCGGAGGTCGTGCTGCTCGACGTGCACCTGCCCGGCGGCGGCGGCAGGGCCGTGCTCGAGACGGTGAAGCCCGCGCAGCCGGAGGTCGTGTTCCTCGCGCTGTCGGTGTCGGATGCCGCCGAGGACGTCATCGCCGTGATCCGGGCCGGTGCCCGCGGCTACGTCACCAAGACGATCTCCTCCGACGACCTGGCCGCCGCCATCCGTCGCGTGCGCGACGGCGACGCCGTGTTCTCCCCCCGCCTGGCCGGGTTCGTCCTCGACGCCTTCGCCGGTGAGGTCGCCCCCGAGGTGTCCGATCCCGAGCTGGACCAGCTGAGCCCGCGGGAGCGGGAGGTCATGCGCCTCATCGCCCGGGGCTACACCTACAAGGAGCTGGCCCGCCGCCTCGAGCTGTCCGTGAAGACGGTGGAGACCCACGTGTCCGCGGTGCTCCGGAAGCTGCAGCTCTCCAGCCGCCACGAGCTCACGAGGTGGGCCACCGACCGCCGCCTGATCTGAGCGGTGAGTTCCGGGTCCGGGCAACGTCTGGGTTGTGGAAAACCCGTTGTGAGGGAAGGATTCTCCCCATGCCCCGAGCCATCTGGAGCGGATCGATCAGCTTCGGCCTGGTCAACATCCCGATCAAGCTGTACGCCGCGGTCTCCCGCAAGACCGTGCACTTCAACCAGATCGACTCGCGCACCGGCGCCCGCGTGAAGCACAAGAAGGTGTCCGCGGCCGACGGCGACGAGGTCCCCACCGAGGCCATCGTCAAGGGCTACGAGCTGGCCTCCGGCGAGTACGTCACCGTCGGCGACGACGAGCTCGCGGCCCTCGACCCCGAGGCCAGCCGCTCGATCGACATCGAGGAGTTCGTCGACCTCACGGAGATCGACCCGATCTTCTACGACTCCGCCTACCTGGTCGCGCCGGACAAGGCGACGCTGAAGCCGTACGCGCTCCTGGCGAAGGCCATGGAGGAGTCGGGCAAGGTCGCGATCGCCCGGTTCGTGATGCGCTCGAAGCAGTACCTCTGCGCCGTGCGCCCGAAGGACGGCAAGCTCCTGCTCTCCACCATGGTGTACGCCGACGAGCTGAACGACGCCGGGGAGATCCCCGAGCTCGCCGACGTCGAGGGCGTCGAGGTGTCCAAGAAGGAGCTGGAGATGGCGAACCAGCTCATCGCCTCGCTCACCGCGGACTTCGACGCAGAGCAGTTCGAGGACACGTACCGCAACCAGGTCCTCGGCCTGATCGAGCGCAAGGCCGCCGGCCAGACCGAGGTCATCGCGCCCCCGGTCGTCATGGAGGAGGACAAGGTCGTCGACCTCATGGCCGCGCTCGAGGCGAGCGTGAAGTCCGCGAAGGCGGCGCGCCAGCGCCACCCCGCGGCCGCCAAGGACGAGGACGAGCCGGCCACCCCCGCGAAGAAGCGCGCCCGCAAGAGCGCGTAGGGCGTGCCCGAGGAGCGGAGCGAGCACGCCGTCGAGGTCGACGGCCGCCGGCTCAAGGTCTCCAACCTCGCCAAGGTGCTCTACCCGGAGGCCGGGTTCACCAAGGCCGAGGTGATCGACTACTACGTGCGCGTCGCCCCGGCGATGCTCCCGCACATCGCCGACCGCGGCGTCACGCTGCGGCGCTACCCGAACGGCGTCGACGAGCAGTCGTTCTTCGAGAAGCGCTGCCCGTCCCACCGCCCGGAGTGGATCGGCACCTTCGCCGGGCCCGGCGACCGCAACGGCACGATCGGCTACTGCGCGCTCGACTCGGTGGCCGCGCTGGCGTGGTCGGCCAACATGGCGGCCCTCGAGATCCACGCGCCCATGGCGCGCGGCGTCGACATCGAGTCGCCGACGATGTGCGTGTTCGACCTCGACCCGGGCGCGCCGGCGGACATCCGGCAGTGCGCGGAGGTGGCCCTCGACATCCGGGACGTGCTGCAGGACCTCGCGGGCCTCTCGAGCCTGACCAAGACGTCGGGCTCGAAGGGCCTGCAGGTGTACGTGCCGCTCAACCGCCCCCACAGCCACGACGACTGCTCGTCGTTCGCGCAGGCCGTCGCCCAGGTGCTCGAGCGGCACCACGGGGAGCGCGTCACCTCGGTGATGCGGAAGTCGCTCCGGCCGGGGAAGGTGTTCATCGACTGGAGCCAGAACAGCCGGCACAAGACGACCGTGGCGGTGTACTCGCTGCGGGCCCGGCCCCGGCCGACGGTCTCGACCCCGGTGACCTGGGACGAGGTCGACGAGGCGGCCTCCGGAGCGCCCCTCGGCTTCGAGGCGGCGGACGTCCTGCGCCGCGTCGAGGACCACGGTGACCTGTTCGCCGAGGCGCTGACGGTCGAGCAGGACCTGCCCGCCCGTGGGAGCGGGTAGCGAAAACCCCAGGAAGATCGGCCTCAGATCACGCGCGAGGGGTAGGGACGGTGCCAGACTCGCTTGTTCAATCCAACGACTCGTCCAATGGAGGACCCCCCTATGAACCGTCGAGACCTGGTGAAGGCCATCGCCGCCCAGACCGGAACCGACGTGAAGACCGTCGACGCCGTCGTCAAGGGCTTCACCGACGTCACCACCGCCGTGGTGTCGAAGGGTGAGCCCGTCGCCATCACCGGCTTCGCGAAGTTCTCGAAGGTCGAGCGCGCCGCCCGCATGGGTCGGAACCCCGCCACCGGCGAGGCCATCAAGATCAAGGCGTCGAAGAAGGCCCGCATCACGCCGCTCAAGGGCTTCAAGGACGCGGTCATGACGCCGAGCCAGGCGCCCAAGCTCAACAAGGGCGTGTGGCCGCCGGCGTAGCCGCTCTCGCGGTCCCCCCATCCCCGTGATCGACGACCTCGTCGCACTGGGGTGGGGGGATCGCTGGTCCGCCCTCCTCGCCGAGCACGAGGGTGCCGAGCCCGGTCGCGTGCTGCGGCACGACGGCGTCGCCGTCACGGTGCGCACGCCGGAGGGCGAGCGGGTCGTGCCGCTCCGCCGCGGCGTCGAGGCGCCGACCGTGGGGGACTGGCTCGCCCTCCAGGGCGACCAGATCGTCGCCGTGCTCGACCGCTCGTCGCTCCTGCGTCGACGGGCCGCCGGCGGCGACGGCGTGCAGCTGCTCGCGGCCAACGTCGACCTGCTGCTCCTCGTGTGCGGCCTCGACCGGCCGGTCCGGGCCGGGCGGATCCGGCGAGGCGAGGCACTGGCCTGGGACGCCGGTGCGACCCCGGTGCTCGTGCTCGCCAAGGCCGACCTGGCCGAGTCGCTCGACGACGTGCTCGCCGCGGTCGACCGCGACCACCCCGGCCTCGAGGTCCACGTCACCTCGGTCACCACCGGGGCCGGTGTGCCCCGGCTCGAGGAGCGGCTCGCCGGCGCGACCTCGGTGCTCCTCGGCGAGTCGGGAGCCGGCAAGTCGAGCCTCGTGAACGCGCTGCTCGGGACCGACGCCGCGGCCACCGGCGCCGTGCGCTCGGGGGACGCGAAGGGTCGCCACACGACCACCAACCGGCAGGTCCACCTGCTCGCGGGCGGGGGCGTGCTCATCGACACCCCTGGCATCCGCGAGGTCGGCCTGGCCGGTGACGAGGAGGCCGTGGACGCCGCGTTCGCCGACATCGAC
>DATFFY010000203.1:0-9711 GCA_035249805.1 Acidimicrobiales bacterium
TGCCGTCGGCGCCCGTGAGCACCAGCTCGAAGCCCGGCGCCTCCTCCAGCTCGAGCCGCAGGCCGGCCGCGTGCAGGCGCCCGTCGAACGTGTCCATCACCGTCCGCACGAGGCGCACGGGTGGGCCCAGCTCCAGCCCCGCACGCGCGAGCGCGGCGGTCGCGTCCGCCGCAGCGCGGCCGTCGTCGGTGCAGAGGTGGCGGGCCATGGGGCGGGCCGAGGGTAGTCCGGTCCGGTCCGCCCTTCGGAGGGGAGGGCGCGTCGTAGGCTTGCCCCGTGATCGAAGCGGCCGGTGGCGTCCTCTGGCGCCGCACCTCGGGCGACCGGGTGAAGATCCTCGTGATCCACCGGCCCCGCTACGACGACTGGTCGCTCCCGAAGGGGAAGCTCGAAGCCGGGGAGTCGGCGCGGAGCGCCGCGCTGCGGGAGGTCGAGGAGGAGACCGGCCTCCGCTGCAAGGCCGGCGACGAGCTGGCCGCACGGCGCTACAAGGACCGCAAGGGTCGATCGAAGCGGGTGCGCTACTGGGCGATGCAGCCCCTCGATGGCGAGTTCGAGCCGAACGACGAGGTCGACGAAGTCCGCTGGGTGCCGCTCGACGATGCCGCCGGCGTGCTCACCTACGGGCACGACGCCGACGTCGTCGCCGAGCTCGGCCGTCGCCTCCTCGTCGAGGCGTAGACCGGGCGTGGAGCTCGCCGAGCTGCAGCGGATCATCGCGGCCACCTATGGCGAGCGCGACGCGGCCCGCGGCGTGCCGGCCACGATCGCGTGGCTCACCGAGGAGCTGGGCGAGCTCGCGCAGGCGGTGCGCAAGGGGAGCAGTGAGGACGAGCTGCACGAGCTCGGCGACGTCCTCGCCTGGCTGGCCTCCCTCGCGGTGCAGCTCGACCTCTCCCTCGAGGACGCCGTGGCCCGCTACGCGCAGGGCTGCCCTCGCTGCGGCGCCTCGCCCTGCACCTGCCCCGACTAGTCCCGTATGGCCCGTTTGGGCCATGGACGGTGTCCCCCCGGCATGGTCCCGTGAGGTCATGGACCTGTGGGCGGACGACTTCGGGCTGGCGCCGGCGGATCCCCACCGTCGGCGCGACCCGCGCCGGGTCGTCATCGCCGCGCTCGTCGCGGTGACCGTGGTGGTGGCCGTCACCACGGTCGTCGTCCGCGGGGACGACCGCCCCCACCGCATCGCCGCGGCCGAGGACCCGACCGAGGACCCGACGACCACGACGACCCCGGATCCCACCACGACCACCTCGACCACCGGGCCCGAGTCCACGACCACGACCACGGCCCCCGGGCCGGCGAGCGCGACGGGCTCCGAGCGCCCGCCGGAAGGCGCGATGAGCAGGTACACGCTCGAAGCCGTCACCCCGTCCGGCGCCCCCATCCCGGGGCTCTTCGTGTACGTGACCGACACCCTCGAGCGGAACCTCCGCACCGACGCCGCCGGCCGTGTCGCGCTCGACTGCATCGTCGGGGAGCCGGCCGACGAGTTCCAGACGGCGCTCCTCAGCGGGGTCCAGCTCAACTACATGTTCGGCGACCACAGCGGGGACCAGAACTGGGCGCCGACACCGGTGGACCCCTCGCTCGTCCAAGGTGCGTGCGGCACCCCGGATCCCGTCGTCGTCACCATGCGCCCGGGCGCGACGCTGCACGTGTCCTTCAGCGACCCGACCGACCGACAGCGCGAGTACTACGAGAGCAGCTTCATCCGGGTCGCCGTGAGCCTCGACGGCCAGGAGCTCCCGATCGAGGGCCGCCCCCAGTGCCTGCCCATCTGCTACGAGGTCGAGGGCTCGAGCGGCCCGCCCTGGACCGACATCACGATCGTCGGCCTCCCGGCCGGCGAGGTCCTGGCGTGGATCCATCCGGAGGATCCGTGCCGCCCCGTGCTCGTGCCCGTGGTGCTCCAGGCAGGGCAGACCACCGAGCTCGCGTCGGTCCTGAGCGACTCCGACGGCGACTGCTCGTCGAACGACCCGCCGCCGACCGGCTAGGCGCGGCGGGCGAGGAGCGCTTCGGCGATCTGGATCGCGTTGAGGGCGGCGCCCTTGCGGAGGTTGTCGCCGGAGAGGAAGAGGGCCAGGCCGCGGCCGTCGGGGACGGTGGGGTCGTGGCGGATGCGGCCGACCTGGGTCACGTCGCCACCGGTCACGTCGAGCGGCGTGGGGACGTCGGTGATGAGCACGCCCGGAGCGTCCTGCAGCGCGCCGGTGGCCTGCGCGGGGGAGAGGGGGTCGCGGAAGCGGGCGTTGACCGTCATCGAGTGACCCGTGAAGACCGGCACGCGCACGCACGTGCCCGAGACGAGGAGCTCGGGCAGCTCGAGGATCTTGCGGCTCTCGTCGCGGAGCTTCTGGTCCTCGTTCGTCTCGCCCAGGCCGTCGTCGACGAGCGTCCCGGCGAGCGGGATGACGTTGAACGCGATGGTGCGCGGGAACTTGTCGGCCCCAGGGAAGTCCACGGCCCGGCCGTCGTGCGTGAGCGCAGGGGCCCGGTCCACCACCTTGGTGATCTGCTCGTGCAGCTCCTCCACCCCGGCGAGGCCGGCGCCGGAGACCGCCTGGTAGGTGCTCACGACCATCGCCTCGAGGCCGGCCGCGTCGTGGAGCGCCTTGAGGACCGGGATGGCCACCATCGTCGTGCAGTTCGGGTTGGCGACGATCCCCTTCGGGATGCTCGCCAGCGCGTGCTCGTTGGCCTCGGGCACCACGAGGGGCACCTCGGGATCCATGCGCCAGGCGCTGGAGTTGTCGATCACCGTCGCGCCGGCGGCGGCCACCTGCGGGGCCAGGGCCCGGGAGGCGGTGGCGCCGGCGGAGAACAGGGCCAGCTCGAGGCCGTCGTACGAGGCCTGCTCGGCGTCCTCGACCGTGAGCTCGGCGCCCTTCCAGGCGATGGTCCGCCCGGCGGAGCGGGCCGAGGCGAACAGCCGCAGCTCGGAGACGGGGAAGCCCCGGTCCTCGAGGATCCGGAGCATGACGCCACCGACCTGGCCGGTGGCGCCGAAGAGGCCGATGCGCATGGGGGAAGTCTACGGAGGCGCCTGCCGAGCGCCCAACGGCGTTCCGCGCAGGCGCCCCACGACCGGAGCAGGCGTCAGCTCAGGCCGGAGCCGGGCGGCTCTGCCGACCCGCGCGGAGGCACCTGCGGAGGCGAGCCCAGCGCCGAAGGCGCCCGCGACCGGAGCAGGCGTCAGCTCAGGCCGAAGGCGGCGTGGAGGAGCTGGACGGCCTTCTCGACCTCGGCGTCGCGGACGATGCAGGAGATCCGGATGGCCGACGTGGAGATCATCTCGATGTTGATGCCGGCCTCGGCCAGCACCTCGAAGGTGCGGGCGGCGACGCCGGGGTTCGACTTCATGCCGGCCCCGACCAGGCTGACCCGGGCGATCTCGGCGTCGGTGCTGACGGCCGTGGCCCCGATCTCGTCGGCCAGGCCCCGCGTGACCTCCTCCGCGGCGGCGAGGTCCTGCGTGGGCACGGTGAACGAGATGTCGGTCACGCCGTGGTCGGACACGTTCTGCACGATCATGTCGACGTTGACGTCCCGGTCGGCGAGCAGCCGGAAGAGCCGGGCGGCGATGCCCGGCTTGTCGGGCACCCCGCTGACGGTGACCTTGGCCTCGGAGGTGTCGTGCACGACGGCCGACACGATGGCCTGCTCCATGGACGGATCCTCCTCCTGCACCCAGGTGCCGGGCTCCCAGGTGAACGCTGAGCGGACGTGCAGCTTGACGCCCCAGGTGCGGGCGAACTCGACCGAGCGCATGGCCGGCTTCGGGCAGCCGCTGGCCGTCATCTCGAGCATCTCGTCGAAGCTGATGGACGTGATGCGGTGGGCCTCGGGCACGACGCGCGGGTCGGCCGTGAACACGCCGGACACGTCCGTGTAGAGCTCGCAGGAGTCGGCGTCGAGGGCGTGGGCGAGGGCCACGGCCGTCGTGTCCGAGCCGCCCCGGCCGAGGAAGGTGACGTCGCGGTCCTGTTCGGACACGCCCTGGGCGCCGCCGACGACCGGCGTGCGGCCCTCGGCCAACGCGGCCCGGAGGCGATCCGGGCGCAGCTCGACGATCTTCGCGTTCGTGTGCATGCCGTCGGTGATGAAGCCGGCCTGGCTGCCCGTGAAGCTGTCGGCCAGGATCCCGATGTCGTGCAGGGCCATGCAGAGCAGGGCGGTGGCCTTGCGCTCCCCGGCGGTGATGAGCATGTCCATCTCGCGCCCCGGCCGGACCTGCGAGACCTCGCCGGCGAGGCGGATCAGCTCGTCGGTCTCCTTGCCCATCGCGCTGACGACGACGACGACGTCGTCGCCGTGGCGACGGGTGCGGGCGACGTGGTCGGCGACCTCCCGGATGCGCTCGGGGTCCGCGACCGACGTGCCGCCGAACTTCTGCACGACGAGTGGCACGAGGGGCAACGCTACCGGCGGGTCGGCGGACCCCACGAACCCGATCCGGTGGCCTCGGGGCGACTCCAGGGCCCCTCCGGTCGCTGGCTAGGGTGCGACCCCATGCCCAGCGACAAGCGCCAGCGCCAGGACGAGGGCCGGTACGGCCGGCGCGTTGCCGAGATGAGCGCGGCCAAGAAGGACCAGCGCAGGAAGCAGATCCGCAACATCGGGATCCTGCTCGTCGTCCTCGTCGTGGTCGGCCTCGTGCTCTCGCTTCGGGGCGCCGGGGACGACGAGGACGTCGCGACCGGCTCCACCACCACGACCCTGGCCGACGAGGGCACGGTCGAGGTGGTCTATCCGGGCACCGGCGCGGTGCTCACCGCCGAGACGCCGTGCCCGCCCGCCGACGGCTCGGCCGAGCGCACGACGGGGTTCACGGCCGCGCCGCCGACCTGCATCGACCCGGCCAAGACCTACCGCGCCACGATCGCCACCTCCGAGGGGCAGATCGTCGTGGACCTCGACGCGGCCAAGGCGCCGATCGCGGTGAACAACTTCGTGGTGCTGGCCCGCTACCACTACTACGACGACGTCCCGTTCCACCGGATCGTGCCGGGCTTCGTCGACCAGGCCGGGACGCCCGTGGACCAGGCCTCGCCGGAGATCGAGACGACCCCTGGCTACGTCATCCCCGACGAGCTGCCCGACACCACCGCGCTGGCGAGCCCGGCCGAGGCGTACCCCGACGGCGCGCTGGCGATGGCCAACCGCGGCCCGGACACCGGCAGCAGCCAGTTCTTCATCGTGGTCGGCGGGGGCGGCCAGCAGTTCGCCAGCAACCCGAACTACACGGTGTTCGGGCAGGTGGTGGAGGGCCTCGAGGTGGCGGAGGCCATCAACCAGCACGGCGACGCGGCCACCAACGGCACGCCGACGAAGCTGATCACCATCACCTCGGTGACGATCACCGAGCAGTGAGGACCCGGCGGGGGCCCCGCGGGGGCGCCGCCGCCACGGGCACTTCGGCCACGGGCACGGGAGCGACCTCGGCCGGATCGCCGACGGGCAGCCGGAACCCGAACCGCGCGCCGCCGCCGGGGCGGGCGTCGCACCAGATCTCGCCGCCGAGCTGCTCGACGGCCTGCCGCGCGATGTAGAGCCCGAGGCCGATGCCCTGCTGCGGCCGGGTGAGGTGGTCGCCCAGCCGCGTGAACTTCTCGAAGATGCGCTCGCGGTCGCGCTTGGGCACACCCGGACCGCAGTCGGTCACCGTCGTGACGACGTCGTCGCCCTCGAGCGCGGACCGGACCTCGATCGGCGAGCCCGCGGGGGAGTACTTGAGGGCGTTGGACAGCAGGTTGGCGACCACGCCGCTGGCCAGCGCCGCGTCCGTGACCACCCGCTCGAGACCGGGCTCGACGACCACGAGCACGCTGCGGTCGGGGTCGCTGCGCCGGTACAGGTCGACCTGGTCGGCGACGAGCGTCCGCCAGTCGACGTCCTGGAGGTCCACGGCCACGTGGCCCGCGTTCATCGTCGTGGCCTGCAGCAGCCCGTTCACCAGGTTCTCGAGCCGCTGCTCCTCCCGCAGCATCACGTCGTAGATGCGCTGACGGTCGGGCGCGCTCAGCTGGCGCTCGCGCCGCTGGAGCGTGTGCAGGAAGCCCCTGATCGGGGTGAGGGGCGTGCGCAGCTCGTGGCTGACCTGCGCGATCCAGCCGTCCTTGTCGTCCTGGAGCTGCTTGCGCTCGGTCTCGTCGCGGGCGACCACCACGTAGCCGCCCTCGGTGAGGGGCGACCAGCTGCACGTGAGCCAGCGCCACTCGGCGTCGGACCGGTCGAGGCGGACGAGCGCGACCTCCGCCTCGCTCCCACCCCCGTGGACGGGACGGCCCTCCTCGTCGACGACGCGGAAGACCGACGACACGGCGTGGCCGACGGCCATCGTCGCGGAGACGCCGGTGATCGCCGCCATGGCCGGGTTCCAGGACCGCACGACCTGATCGGGCCCGACCGAGAAGATGCCGTCCGAGCTGGACCCCACGACGTCGGCCAGGGTGCGCCGCTCGACCTGGATCTCCGTGAACAGCGACAGCCGGTGGAGGGTCGAGGACACCCGCTGGGCCAGCGCGTCGAGCATGTGCTCCTGCTGCGCCGTGTAGCCGCGGCCGTCGGCGCGGGCGCTCACCGCGATGGACCCGCAGGGCACGCCGTCGTCGTCGAGGAGCCGCATGCGGCTCCCGGTGCCGTAGACCGACGTGGGCTCGCCGGCGGAGACCCGCACGGTGTCCCCGATGCCCTCGATGATGACGGTGGCCGACGCCGCGCCGAGGAGCGCGATGGCGTGCTCCGCGAGCTGGTGGGCGGCCGCCTCGGTGCTGACCGCGTTCGCCAGTGCGAGCTCGGCCTCGCGCAGCCGGTCGATCTGGGCGATCTGGAGGCCGGAGGACGAGCCGCGACGCCGCCGATCGACCACGACGAGGGCGATGACGAGGAGGGCGATGAGGGCGAGCAGCAGGGGCGTGGAGGTCGCCACGTCCCCATCGTCCGGGTTCGCGCAGCCGCGATCCATGGTCCAGAAGGACCATTCGCGCCTAGTCAGCGCGCTTCGGACCGCCGCTACGGCTGGGGCAGGGCGCCGAGATCCGCGGGCTCGTGGTCCAGGTAGACGGTGACGGAGCCGGCGCCGGCCGCCGACCAGGTGCCGTCGGGGGCTCGGAGCAGCGCGGTGCGCTCGTCGATGCCGACCAGGGGGAGGCCCTGCGGCGCGATCTTGATCGTGCGCTTGGCCTTGTCCTCGCTCCAGGTGTCGTGGTGGGGGATCACCGCCAGCTGGGTGAGGAGGCCGAGCCCCAGCGTGAGGGCGCCGCCGCGGGGGTCGACCATCGGGTCGCACAGGACCATGGCCCCGGCCGACGTGCCGGCCAACGTGGCGCCCCGTCGCCAGGCGCCCACGAGCGCCTCCCAGACCGGGCTGTCCTTGAGGACCATCCGGAGGTGCATCGGCGATCCGCCGGCCAGGTACACGAAGGCGGCGTCCTCGATCGGCCCCACGTTGGCGGGGTCGAGGGCGTCCGGGCGGGTGAGGACCCGGTGGGGCCGCACGTCGACGCCGAGCTCGGCGAACCAGCGGGTCGCCGCCTCGACGGTGCGCTCGGGCTGCTCGAACGCGGCGCCGGTGGGGAGCACGAGGACCTCGTCGGCGCCGCTGGCCTCGAGCAGGTCGCGGTCGAAGTCGCACCCGCCGCGCCACTCGGCGCCGCCGACGAGCGCGAGGGTCCCGGGCATCCCGGGCACGTTATCCGTGGGGATCGGGCCCGCGGACGAGTTGCCCGCCTCCCGGTTTCGAGACACCGGGCCCTGTCACGCCCGGTCGCGCTCGCCTCGCGGCTCGGCTCCCTTGTGGACCGTCCTTGTTACCGGTCGGTAGCGTCCGGCCCCATGACCATCACACGCGTGGGGATCGTCGGGTCGGGGATCATGGGCTCCGGGGTTGCGGAGGTGGCGGCCAAGGCCGGCATCGACGTGGTGCTGCGCTCGCGACAGCAGGCGACGGCCGACGCCATGCTCGCCGGCCTCGAGAAGTCGCTGGCCAAGCAGGTCGAGCGGGGCAAGCTCGAGGAGGCCGCGGCGAAGGAGATCGTCGCGCGCGTGTCCGCCACCGACGACCTGCAGGCCCTGGCCGACTGCGACCTCGTGCTCGAGTCGGTCGTCGAGGACCTCGAGGTGAAGAAGGCGCTGTTCCAGGAGCTCGACGGCATCGTCAAGGAGGGAGGCATCCTCGCCACCAACACCTCGACGCTGCCCGTCGTGGACCTCGCGGTGGTCACCGGTCGTCCCGACAAGGTGTGCGGCGTCCACTTCTTCAACCCGGCCCCGGCCATGAGCCTCGTCGAGGTCATCGCGCCGATGACGGCCAGCGCCGAGACCATCGACGCCGCGAAGGCCTTCGCCACCGCGTGCGGCAAGGACCCGGTCGAGGTCAAGGACCGGGCCGGCTTCATCGTCAACGCGCTGCTCTTCCCGTACCTGAACAACGCGGTGCGCATGCTCGAGTCGGGCACGGCCAGCCGGGACGACATCGACACCGCGATGAAGGGCGGCTGCAACTTCCCGATGGGGCCCCTCGCGCTCCTCGACCTCGTCGGCCTCGACACGTCCCTGTCGATCCTCGATGCGCTCTACGAGGAGTTCAAGGACCCGAACTACGCGGCGATGCCGCTGCTGCGCCGGATGGTCACGGCCGGCCAGCTCGGCCGCAAGTCGGGCCAGGGCTTCTACGACTACTCGAAGAAGTAGGTGACGCCGAGCGAGACGACGTCGCCTACGGCGACAGGTCAAGGGCTACGGCTGTTCTTCCCGCTCCAGGGCGGCTGCGCCGCCCGGGCCGCTCGGGCCCTCTGAAGGGCGCCGGCTGGCCGGCGCCGTCGCGCTAGAACGAGTCGATGACCGCACTGTCGTTGTTCGACATCTCGGGGAAGCGGGCCGTCGTCACCGGCGGGGCCAGCGGCATCGGGACGATGATCGCCCGCGGCTACCTGCAGGCCGGCGCGAGCGTGATCATCGCGTCGCGCAAGGAGCAGTCGCTCGAGGCCGCCGTGGAGGAGCTCTCGCCCCACGGCGAGGTCGACTACGTGGTGGCGGACCTGGCCGAGGAGGAGGGTTGCCGCGGGCTCGGTGAGGCGGTCGCCGCCCGGTGGGACTCCCTCGACATCCTCGTGAACAACGCCGGCGCCACGTGGGGTGCGCCGCTCGCCGAGCAGGACTCCGCCAGCTGGGCTCGCGTCCTCGACGTCAACGTCGAGGGCGTCTTCCACACCACGAAGTTCCTGCTCCCGCTCCTGCGGGCGGCGGGCACGGCCGAGGCGCCGGCGCGCGTCATCAACATCGGCTCGGTGGACGGCATCCACGTGCCGGTGATGGAGACGTACTCGTACTCGGCGTCGAAGGCCGCGGTGCACCAGCTCACCCGGCACCTCGCGAAGCACCTCGCCCCGGACATCACGGTGAACGCGATCGCCCCCGGCCCGTTCCAGTCGCGCATGATGCGGGCCACCCTGGAGGTGGCCGGCGACGCCATCGCCTCGTCGATGCCGCTCAAGCGCATCGGCCGCGACGAGGACATGGCGGGCGCAGCGATCTTCTTCGCGTCCGAGGCGGCGTCGTTCATCACCGGCGCGGTGCTCCCGGTGGCCGGCGGGATGGCCACCGCCGTCTAGGCGGGAGGCGGCAGGCTCCTCGTGCCGGCCGAGCCGCCGTCGTCGTCGTGGGCCCTGCCGGCGGCGGCCGAGCCCGACGAGCACGGCCTCGTGG
>DATFFY010000204.1:0-2207 GCA_035249805.1 Acidimicrobiales bacterium
GCGGGCGAAGGCGGCGCCGAGCACCGCCGCGCCGACCGCGGCCACCACGCCGAGCACGAGCGCCTCCGGGTACAGCGCGCCGGTCCACGGCTGCCAGGCGTCGGTGTTCCAGAGGTGCTCTCCGGCGAGGCCGATGGTGCCGATGCCGAGCCCGCTGAGCAGCGCGAACCGGGTGCGGTTCTCCGTACCGACGATCCACGCCAGCAGCTCGACGACCACGGCGCTGGCGAGGAAGGTGGCCCCGAAGCGCGTCTCGACGGGGCTGTCGTCGCCCCCGAAGTCGAGGAAGCCGGTGACCTGGATCAGGAAGTTCACCCCGACGAGGCCGAGCATCCACCACGCGCCGTGCACGATCCGGATGGCCACGAGGCCGACCCCGGCGGCGAGGCACACGAGGATCGGGCTGAACAGCAGGTTGAACTGCGGCACGCCGAAGGTGAACTCGCCCTGCGGCGCGAGGAGGCCCTGCACCGTGAGCCACCCGCACACGAGGTGGGCGCCGCGGCCCCAGGGGCCGTCGGTGGCCCGGACGCCGGACTCGGCCAGGATGAGCCAGGCGGCGAGGCCGGTGAACGTGGCGCCGAGGATCATCAGCATGTGGGTGGGGCTCCACATGGTGACGTCGACCCCGTACTCCTCGTGCCAGATCTCGTCGAGCGGGAACCCGGCCACGGCGCCGAGGCCGAGGGCCCACAGCGGCAGCAGCGAGGCCGGCACGCGCAGGTTGCGGACGCGCAGGCCGTCGACGCCCTCGAAGGTGGCGACCATCGTGCCCAGCACCGCCCCGCCGAGGATCATCAGGAGGCCGACGAGGATCCCGCTGTGGGGCGCCGTCAACAGCTCGTCGTCGCGGCCGAGCGCGATGTGCCAGGCGACGTCGGAGTAGAACCCCTGGCCCGCGACGAGCAGGCCGTAGAGGGCCATGCCGATCGACACGCCGGCCCACCCCGGGATGCCCGTGAGCCGTTCGAGCCCGTTCGGGATGCGCGAGAGCGGGCGCAGCAGCGGCCAGGGCCGATCGCTCGGCCGGCCGATGACGAAGAGCCCGACGTTGATGGCGAGGAACACGCCGAGGAGACCCCAGAAGCCCGTCCAGGAGGCGAGGGCGGAGCCTCCGAGGGTGCCGGACGGCTCCGTCTGGGTCAGGGCGGCGAGCATGGTTACCATGAGTAACACATACCCGACGCGCCGACAACGAGCCATCGGTCACGGGCTCGGGGACCGCTAGGTTCCGCGACCGTGACCCGGTGCGCGCTGCTGCTCCGGCCGAGCGCGAACCGCGTGTACGGGGCGTCGGCCCCCGCCCTCGCGCTGGCGGAGCTGTCCGTGCTCGACGACCACGTGCTGGGCGGCGTCGTCACCGAGCCGGCCGTGGCCCGGATCGGCGGCGTGCCCTACCTCGTCATCGAGCTCGGTGCGCCGCTCGACCGGCGCACCGTCGAGGTGCTCTCGAACCTGTCGGGGCTGCACGCGCTGTTCGAGGTCCAGGGTGACCTGCTGCGCCCGGTGGAGGTCGCACCGCTGCGACGGCAGGACGAGGACGTGACCACGATCCAGCGCTACGTCGGCAAGACCAACGAGGCGCTCACCCACCTGCTGGTCAACCTCGCCCTCGCCGCCGGACCGGGTGCGTTCGACCGGGCGCTGGCCGGCGAGGCCGTGCGCCTGCTCGATCCGGCCTGCGGGCGCGGCACGACGCTGAACCGGGCGATCGTCTACGGGCTCGACGCCGTCGGGGTGGAGCACGACAAGCGGGCCGTCGAGGCGTACGAGACCTTCCTGCTGGCGTGGTTGAAGGACAAGCGCCTCAAGCACCAGGTGGCGCGCGAGCGGCATCGCAAGGGGCGGGCCACGCCGGCGTCCCGCTGCACCGTGACCTACGGCGGCAAGGACCGCGCCGCCCACCGCGTCGTCGAGGTGATCCACGCCGATGCCGTGCAGATCCGCGACCACCTGCCGGCCCGGTCGGTCGACGCCCTCGCCTGTGACCTGCCCTACGGGGTGCAGCACGGGGCGTCGCCGGCCCCAGGGGCCGTGCGCCGAAGCCCGGCCGAGCTCCTCGACGCCGCGCTCCCGGCCTGGCGGGACGTGCTCCGCCCGGGAGCGGGGGCGGCGTTCGCCTGGAACCTGCGCACGCTGCCCCGATCCGACCTGGTCGGGCTGCTCGAGGGGCACGGGTTCGAGCTCTGCGTGCCCCCCGAGGACGC
>DATFFY010000205.1:0-6447 GCA_035249805.1 Acidimicrobiales bacterium
CGCTGGCCCTGGAGGGCGGTGAGCTTGCCGGTGGAGCCGCGGGTGGTGACGCCGCCGTGGCCGTGGCGGTCCACCACGAGCACGCGGTGGCCGGTGTCGGCGAGCTCGGTGGCGACGAGGAGGCCCGTCAGGCCGGCGCCGACCACGAGGACCTCGACCTCGGCCGGCACGGGCCCGGGGTCCGGGGCGGAGAGGCTGCCGGCCCACGCGGACGCGGTCGCCCATCGTGGTCCGTCGGGTGTCACGTGCGTGGAGGTACCCCGAACCCCCCGGCCGCAAGCGCCGGTGCGGATCCCGCCCGGCACGGTGGGGTACGGCAGGGCCATGCCCACCCCGCGGAGCGATCACGAGGCGCGGGAGCACAAGGCGCGGGAGCAGAAGGCGCGACCGACCCGCAAGCGCCCCGCCAAGAGCACGCCCGCCAAGAAGACCGCCGCGGCCAAGAAGACGAAGGCCGCGAAGCAGAAGAGCAGCCCGCTGCAGCGGTATGCGTCGAAGCGGGACTTCAGCCGCACGTCGGAGCCGTCGGGCGAGGAGCCGGTCGGTCCCGAACGGGGCGGGCTGCGCTTCGTCGTGCAGAAGCACCGGGCCCGCCGGCTCCACTACGACTTCCGCCTCGAGCTCGACGGCGTGCTCGTGTCGTGGGCGGTGCCCAAGGGGCCGACGCTCGACCCGAAGGCGCGGCGGATGGCCGTCCACGTCGAGGACCATCCGCTGGCCTACGCCGACTTCGAGGGCGTGATCCCCGAGGGCGAGTACGGCGGCGGCGACGTCATCGTGTGGGACCGCGGCACGTGGGAGCCCGCCGACGACGACCCGCAGGCCGCCCTCCGCAAGGGGGACCTGCACTTCGACCTGCACGGCGAGCGGCTGCGGGGTCGCTTCGTGCTGGTGCGGCGCGACAAGCCCGCCAGAGGGAGCGACAAGGAGGACTGGCTCCTGATCCACAAGGCGGACGACCACGCGGCGCCGGGCTGGGACGCCGAGGACCACCCGACCTCGGTGAAGAGCGGGCGCACGAACGACGAGGTGGCCGCGGCCCCCGCGGCCACGTGGGTGTCGGACCGGGAGTGGGCCGGACCCACCCAGGACGAGCTCCGGGCGCTCGAGGACCTCGGCAAGCAGGGCGAGTGGGCCTTCGGCGAGCACACCCTGCGCCTCACCAACCTCGACAAGGTGCTGTTCCCGGCCGGCGGCGGTCACCGGAAGCTCACGAAGCGGGACCTCGTGCGCCACTACGCCTGCGTGGCCCCGGCGATCCTGCCGTACCTCGTCGGACGACCGGTCAACCTGCACCGCTACCCCGACGGCATCGCCAAGACCGGCTTCTGGCACAAGGAGGCGCCGGGCCACGCGCCCGACTGGATCCCCCGCTGGCGCAACCCCGACGCGGATCCCGGCGAGACCCAGCAGTACCTCGTGCTCGACACCCCGGCGGCGGTGGCGTGGGCGGCGAACTTCGGCGCCATCGAGCTGCACCCGTGGACGTCCACGACGGAGCACCGGCAGGAGCCGACCTGGGCGATGATCGACATCGACCCGGGCTCGGCGACGAGCTTCGACGACGTGCTCGTCCTCGCCCGGCTGTACCGCACCGCCCTCGATCACCTGCACGTGGAGGCGGGTCCGAAGGTGACGGGCAAGCGCGGCGTCCAGGTCCTCGTCCCGGTGGCGCCCGGGTACTCCTTCGACGACACCCGTGCGTGGGTGGAGCGGCTGTCGAAGGCCATCGGGCAGATCGTCCCCGAGCTGGTGTCGTGGGAGTGGGAGAAGCAGAAGCGCCGCGGGCTGGCCCGGCTCGACTACACGCAGAACGCCATCAACAAGACCCTCGTGGCCCCCTTCTCGGCCCGGCCCGCGCCCGGGGCGCCCGTGTCCGTCCCGATCACCTGGGACGAGCTCGACGATCCCGATCTGACGCCCGACCGGTGGACCGTCGACACGGTCGGGGAGCGGTTGCAGGCATGCGGTGACCCCCTCGCGCCGTTGGTGGGCAACGCGCAGCGTCTGCCCCCACTGTGACTGGGTAGACGCGCAGCATGCCGAGACCCACCTGGAAGGGATCGCTGTCGTTCGGGCTCGTGAACGTCCCGGTGAAGGCGTACACCGCGGTGCGGGATCACCGGGTGCACTTCCACCAGCTGCAGAAGGGGACCGGGGCCCGCATCCGGAACCAGCGCGTGAGCGACACCACGGGGAAGAAGGTCGAGGCCGACGACATCGAGATGGGCTACGAGCTGCGCAAGGGCAAGTACGTCACCTTCGAGCGCGCCGAGCTCGAGGAGCTCCAGCCCGCGTCGACCCGGGCCGTCGAGATCACCGACTTCGTGCCGCTGGCCGACATCGACCCGATGTTCTACGAGCGCACCTACTGGCTGGCGCCCGCCGACGACCAGGCCAAGGAGGCCTACGTGCTCCTGCACGCGGCGATGGAGGAGCGGCAGCGGGTCGGCATCGGCACCGTCGTCATGCGCAACACCCAGTACCTCACCGCCATCCGGCCGGTCGGGACGGGCCTCGCGATGTCGACGATGCACTTCGCCGACGAGGTCCAGCCGCAGTCGGACGTCGACGGGCTGCCGACCCGGCGGAGCAAGCCCGATGCGAAGACGCTCAAGCTCGCGCTCCAGATCGTCGACGCGCTCGACAGCGACTGGGACCCGGAGCGGTACCACGACACGTACACCGAGGAGCTCGAGAAGATCATCGCCAAGAAGGCCAAGGGCGAGGAGCTGGTGGAGGAGGCGGAGGCACCGGAGGAGGAGACCGACTTCGGCGACCTGCTCGCCGCGCTCGAGGCCAGCGTCTCCGAGCGGAAGGGCCGGCGCCAGGCCCGCACGTCCACTCGGTCGTCCGCGAAGAAGCGGGCTCCCGCGAAGAAGCGGGCTCCCGCGAAGAAGCGGACGAGCGCGTCGAAGCGGGCACCGGCGAAGCGGACCGGCTCGCGGTCAACGTCCCGCCGCACCACCCGCGCCAAGAAGTAGCGAGCAGAGGAGGGGCCAGGTGCCGTCGAAGAGCGCCAACGTCAAGAACGAGAAGCAGTACGAGGCCCTCAAGGACAAGGGCATGTCGAAGGAGCGGGCCGCGAAGATCGCGAACTCGCCCGGGGCCTCGAAGCGGGGCGGCAAGAGCTCGGGCTCGGGCAAGAGCAAGAGCAGCCCGAAGCAGGGCGGGACGACCGCGCAGCACAAGGCCGCCGGTCGCAAGGGCGGCAAGGCCACCGCCAGGAAGTCCTAGCTCCCCGGGACTCCCTAGGTCCGGCGCAGCAGCCGGCGCACGGCCCGCTCGAGGTCCTCGATGTCGGTGGTGTCCAGCGCGCTCGCGATGGTGTGGCCGTCCTCGAAGCGCTCGACGACCCGGGGATCGATGTAGGCCGAGCGGGCGACCGCGGGGGTGTTGCCGAGGTGGGCGGCCACGTCGGCGGTCACCTCGCGGATGAGCTTCTTCCGCGCCGTGGCGCTCGTCGGCCGCTCGGCGGCCGCGAGCTCGACGGCGGCGAGCACCGTGGCCACCCAGGTCCGGAAGTCCTTCGCCGTCCAGTCGGGGCCGAGGTGCTCGCGCAGGTACTCGTTGATGTCCTCGGCGGTCACGTCCACCCACCGAGCGCGGTTCCCGGCTCCCGGGACCTTGTAGGCCAGCAGCTCGGCATCGGCCGGGGCCCGGCGCCGCTTCAGGGCAGTGACGACCGCCAGCACCCGCTCGTCCACCACCGCCTGCTGGAGCTGCTGGCCGCTCTTCGCGTCGTAGTCGAACCACAGGATCCGGTCCTTCCCGCGGCGTTCGACCCGAACGTGCTCCTTGCGCAACGTCGACAGCCCGAACGAGCCGTTCTCCTCGGCGTAGGCGGCGCCGCCGACGCGGAAGCAGCCGACCTCGAGGAGGCGCACCGCGCAGGCCAGGACGCGCTCCCGGGGCATCCCACGGCGTCGCAGATCCTTCGCGACCTGCTCGCGAAGCCCGGGCAGCTTCCCGGCGAACTGCACCACGCGCTCGAACTTCTCCGCCGAGCGCGCCTCCTGCCACTGCTGGTGGTAGCGGTACTGGAGGCGGCCCCGGGCGTCGCGCCCGGTGGCCTGGATGTGGCCCAGCGGGTCCGAGCAGATCCACACGTCCTCCCACGCCGGCGGGATGGCCAGCGCCTTGATCCGCTCGATGACCTCCCGGTCGGTGATCCGCTTGGCCCGCTCCTGCCCGGACGCATCCCAGTAGGTGAAGCCCTTGCCGGCTCGGCGCCGCGTGATGCCGGGCCCATTGCAGTCGACCTCCGTGAGCTTCCCGGTGGACCCCTTGCTCGGTCGTGCCACGCCGGCCCGTTACCCAACCGGCTGCGGCCCGAGCCGGTGGCTGCTGGTCCCGTGTGGCTAGTGCGCGGCCGCGGCGAAGATCGGCCCGAGGCGCTCGGGTGAGAAGAACTCCGCGGGGGAGAGGATCCCGGCGTTCAGCCGGGCGAACGCATCCATGGCGTCCTGGTTGCCGTGGACGGCGGCCAGCACCTGCTGGAGCTCCTCGGGTGGCGGCTCGAGCGAGGCGAGCTGGATGGTGAACTCGTACATCGCCAGCACCTCGGCGTCGCGCCTCGCCTGGTACTCGCCCATCGCCTCGTCGTAGGCCCGCCGCCCGCTGAAGGCGTCGTCGATGGCGCCGGCGCAGGCCTCCGCGTCGCGGAACGCGTCCGAGATGCCCTGCGCCGTGATGAAGTCCTTGTTGTACCCCGCATCGCCGACGAGCGCCCAGCCTGGTCCGTAGGGCTCGCGGAAGAAGTTGGGGACCGCGGTGCCCACCACCCGGCTCTCACGGGTGGCGCCGCGGAGCCGCTCGGCGAACTCGGGGGCCCGGTCGAAGATCGCGAGGTAGTTGCCCTCGATGTCCGACTTGTTGGCCTCCAGCTCGGCGTAGGGCCACCCGCCGATCACCAGGGTGAGGTCGTCGTTGGTGGGTGCCACAGCGAAGCCCCGCCGGTCGCGCACGTAGACCTCGAACCGGCCGTCCATCGGGAGCCCGCTCCAGTACGCGTAGTAGCCGCACAGCTGGCGGGGCCGCTCGTTGTACTGCGCCGCGCCGACGGTGCGGGCGACGAAGCTCTTCAGCCCGTCGGCTCCGACGACCACCCGGGCCCGGGCCGTGACGCTGCCCCCCTGCTCGTCACGGCCCCGGATGCCGGTGACGACGCCATCGTCGATGAGCAGCTCCTCGACGCGGAAGCCCTCGCGCACCTCGGCCCCGGCCTCCGCCGCGGCCTCGACCAGGATGTGGTCCAGCACGGTCCGCCGGGGGCAGTAGGCAGCCGGGGCCTCCGGGATCGCCGGGCTGCCCTCGATCACGATCGGCCCGAAGTCGAAGGCGTACGTGGTGACCGGCGGGCACCCGCTGGCGGTCACCCGGTCGAGCAGCCCCCACCGATCGAGGGCGGCCACCCCCTGCGGGTGGACGATGTGCGTGGACACCGTGTCGCTCGGGAACGTGGCTCGGTCCACCACCAGCACGCGGTGGCCGGCCCGGGCCAACAGCATCGCGGTGGGCGACCCTGCGCACCGGGCACCGACCACCACCACGTCGAACTCGTCCGTTGCCATCGCGCGCCTCCTCCCTCCACCGACGTCGACTTCGAGCTACACGAGGGCAGGGGCCTCGGCGATGCCGAGGGGCTGCTTCGAGAAGGCCTGCTCGACGGCGACCTCGTAGCAGGTGTTGACCGCCGAGTCGCCGAGCGCGTCGTCGACGTAGCGCTGGAGGTCGTCGACCGAGGCGGCCTCACAGAGGCAGGTGACCCAGGCGCCGTCGGCGGACGGGTAGGACTGGAGGACGCGTGCGCCGGCGGGGGCGCCCTCGTTCTTGACGAGCCGCTCGCCGCGGGCGAAGGCGGTCTGCGGGTCCTTGATCTCGTGGATGACGGCGACGTACATGGTGGTGCTCCTGTTGCTCGATGGCTGCCTTGGCTGGCTTGGCCGCCTTGGCTTCCCTGGCTTGCTGCAGCCGACCGTACGGAGACGAGTGGTCCGGCGCATCGCCCGTCCTGACCATCCGCGGGAGCGCCCGCGTGGTCAGGTCTGACCAGTCAGACGAGGTGGTGCTCGAAGGCGAACGCGCTCGCCGCCGTGCGGGAGGTCACGCCGAGCTTCACGTAGGTGTTCTGGAGGTGGCGGGCGACCGTGTGCTCGCTGAGGTGGAGCACGGCGCCGATCTCGCGGTTGGTCCTGCCGGCGGCCACGAGGCGCAGCACCTCGAGCTCGCGGGCGGTGAGGTCGCCGGCCGGGCCGGTCGCCGTCGACGCCCCGCCGTCGAGGCGGGCGAGGTCGGGGGCCGCTCCGCACCGCTCGAACACGACCCGGGCCTCGTCGAGCTCGAACGACGCGGTGTCGCCGTCGCCGACCTCGCGGCAGGCGGTCGCGAGCAGGACGCGCGTCCGGGCCGCCTCGTAGGCGGCGTCGAGCTCGAGCCAGGTCAGAT
>DATFFY010000206.1:0-2171 GCA_035249805.1 Acidimicrobiales bacterium
CGGGTGACCAGCACGGGGCCGGCCCCGCCGTCGAGCAGCTCGGTGACGATCGCGGCCACGTGCCCGGGGGCCTTGCCCGGCCCGTAGACGGCCTCGGGCATCCCCTGCCGGAGGCCGCGGTGGTGGTCGACGCGCGCGAAGCCGAGATCGGCGAACGGCAGCCGTCGCAGCGTCGCGACGACGTCGTCGGGGTGCAGCTCCCCGGAGCGCACCTGCTCGAGCAATCGCAGGAGGGCGGCTTCGTCCACCTCAGTAGCATTGCGCCTCGTGACTGCCGACGCCGCACGACCTTCGCCGCGTCGCGTCGGCTTCCTCGGCCCCGAGGGCACGTTCACGGAGCAGGCCCTCCTCTCCCAGGTCGACCTGGCCGGCGAGGAGCTCGTCCCGATGGGCACCTTCGCCGAGGTCCTCGCGGCGGTGGACTCGGGCGAGCTCGACCTCGGCTTCGTCGGCATCGAGAACTCGATCGAAGGCACCGTCACGGTGACTATCGACGCCCTGGCCCTCGAGCACGACCTCCTGATCCAGCGCGAGGTCGTCATCGGGATCCAGCTGAACCTCCTGGCGCCGGCCGGCGTGGGCCTGGCCGACATCGAGCGGGTCCACACGTTCCCGGTGGCCGCCGGCCAGTGCCGGGCCTGGCTGGCCCGTGCGCTGCCCGGCGTCGAGGTGGTGGCCGCCAACTCCAACGCCGAGGCCGCCCGGCTGGTGGCGGAGGAGGCCGATGGCCGCTCGGCGGCCGTCGCCCCCTCCCTGGCCGCCAAGATCTACGGCCTCGACGTCCTGGCCTCCGACATCGAGGACCACCCCGAGAACCAGACCCGGTTCGTCCTGGTCGGCCGGGACGGGATCCCGGCCCCCACCGGCCACGACAAGTCCACGATCGTGGTCTTCCAGCGCACCGACAAGGCCGGCTCGCTCCTCGCCATCCTCCAGGAGTTCGCGGCCCGCTCGATCAACCTGACCAAGCTCGAGTCCCGGCCCACGAAGAAGGCCCTCGGTGAGTACTGCTTCGTCATCGACCTCGAGGGCCACCTGGCCGACGCCGTCGTGACCGACTGCCTGCGCACCCTGCGCACGAAGGTGGCCGACATCAAGTTCCTCGGCAGCTACCCGGCCGCCGGCGACCACGGCCCCACCGTCCGCCGGGACGCCGACGAGGCCGCCCGGGCCGCCGACGAGTGGATCGGCGGCCTCCGAGGCAAGCTCCGCGACCAGCCCGACCCCTAGGCTCGGCCCCGGAGCGGTGGCCGAGTGGACGAAGGCAACGGCCTTGAAAGTCGTCGACCCGCGAGGGTCCGTGGGTTCGAATCCCACCCGCTCCGCCATGCTCCCCGGATGGGGCCTCGCACTCGGATCGGGTCGCCGCTAGGTCGTCCCGTCTTTGGGCGCATGGCGGAGATCTCCGGCTGTGCTTGCCGGCGAGGGCTCCTGCGGAGCCCCGCGGCCCCAGCGGGCGTCCTCCGCTGGGGCCTTACGGACGGGTTGGGCGCAGGGCTACGCTTGTCGTTCCGAGGAGTGGTGGCCGAGTCCGGTTGAAGGCGCATCCCTGCTAAGGATGTGAGGGGGCAACTCCTCCGTGGGTTCAAATCCCACCCGCTCCGCCACGACCGCCCGGCGCGCTCCGCCGGGCGGTTTCGCGCCATCGGCGCCTGTCTCCGGATCGCGAGCGGAACGCGCGTTCCGGACGGCGAAACCCCGCTCGCGACGGCTCGAAAAGTGGCCGAAAATGGGGGTTTTCGGTCAGATCGGGTCGGCGCCCGGCGGTCGCCTCGACGTCACCGGACGGCCACCGGCCCGACGTGGATTCGCCACATCCGGTGCCAAAAGGGGCAAGATATTGCGCTGTGATTTCGAACCGTCGCCTGATCGCAATGATCAGGGGGCGGGCGGCGGCGGGCGACTCCAACGATCAGATCCCCCTCGCGGCTCGGCCCCGGATCCTCTCCGCGCTGCAGCGCGCCATCGTCGCGGTCGGCGTCGCGGGACTGTCCGCCGCGCTGCTCGTCGGCCTCGGTGACGACGTCATGAGCGCCGCGGCCGAGGCCGCGGTGTCCGGTGGCGGCACATCGGGCTCGGGCGGCTCCCGGTCCGACGACGACGCCGCGGTCACCGGGCTCGCGACCTCCGATGCCGTCGAGGCGGTCGCCGGCGAGGTGGTCGGCGACGGC
>DATFFY010000207.1:0-3465 GCA_035249805.1 Acidimicrobiales bacterium
GGTGGTCGACCGGGTGGCGGGCGCGGCCCGCAGCAGCGTCCCCCGCGTCGCAAGGGCGGTCGCCGGCGTCGGAGCCGTGAGGAGCTCCAGCCGATGGACCTCCCCACGTACACGCCCAAGGAGGCTCCGGTCCCCGAGGGCGAGATCGTGCTGGAGCGCTCCTCCACGCCGCAGGAGCTCGGGCCCAAGCTGAACCGCACCGCGGCCGACGTCGTCCGCTTCCTCATGCAGATGGGGGAGATGGTCACCGCCACGCAGTCGCTGAGCGACGAGCAGATCGAGCTCTTCGCGGAGGAGATCGGCGCCGCGATCCGCCTCGTCGACCCGGGCGAGGAGCAGGAGGTCGAGCTCCAGAAGGTGCTCGGGATGGACGACCTCCTCGACGACGAGGACGAGGACGCCATCGCCCGCCCGCCGATCATCACGGTCATGGGCCACGTCGACCACGGCAAGACCAAGCTCCTCGACAAGATCCGTGACGCCAACGTCGTCGCCGGCGAGGCCGGTGGCATCACCCAGGCCATCGGCGCCTACCAGGCCGTCAAGAACGACCGCGTCATCACCTTCATCGACACCCCGGGCCACGAGGCGTTCACCGCCATGCGGGCCCGCGGCGCGGAGGCCACCGACATCGTCGTGCTGGTCGTCGCCGCCGACGACGGCGTGATGCCGCAGACGGTCGAGGCGCTCAACCACGCCAAGGCGTCGGGCGCGCCCATCGTGGTCGCCATCAACAAGATCGACCGCGAGCAGGCCCAGCCCGACCGCGTGAAGCAGCAGCTCTCCGAGCACGGCCTCATCCCGCAGGACTGGGGTGGCGACACCGAGATGATCCCGGTGTCCGCCCTCACCGGCGACGGCGTGGACGACCTCCTCGAGACGCTCCTCCTGGTCGCTGACGTCGAGGACCTGCGGGCCAACCCCGAGGGCCGCGCCGCGGGCGTGGTGCTCGAGTCGCACCTCGACGTCGGGCGGGGCCCGGTGGCCAACATCCTCGTGCAGCGCGGCACGGTCCGCGTCGGCGAGCCCCTCGTCGCCGGACCGGCCTGGGGCCGAGTCCGTGCGCTGATCAACCACCTCGGCGAGCAGATCAAGGAGGCCGGCCCCTCGATGCCGGTCCAGGTGCTCGGCCTGAACGACGTCGCCGACGCCGGTGACCCGTTCGTCGTGGCGCCGGACGAGAAGACGGCCCGCTCGGTCGCCGAGACCCGCGAGCACTGGCACCGCGTCGCCAACCTCGGCCGCGAGGCCGCGGGGGTCGGCGGTGCCCGCCTCGAGGACATCTTCGAGCAGATCCAGCGCGGCGACGTCGCCACGCTCAACCTCCTGCTCAAGGCCGACAGCACCGGCTCGCTCGAGGCGCTCACCGAGAGCCTGCGCAAGCTCGAGCGCGACGAGGTGAAGCTCGCGTTCGTGCACCGCGCCGTGGGCGGCATCACCCAGCAGGACATCCAGCTGGCCGCCACGTCGGGCGCCACGATCATCGGCTTCAACGTGCGGCCCGACCGCAACGCCCGCGAGCTCGCCGTCCTCGAAGGCGTCGAGGTGCGGACGTACGAGATCATCTACCAGGCGCTCGAGGACATCGAGAACGCCATGGTCGGCATGCTGGCCCCCGAGTTCGAAGAGGTGGTCACGGGCGAGGCGGAGGTGCGCGAGGTGTTCGCCGTGCCCCGCGTCGGCAAGGTGGCCGGCTGCTACGTGCAGAGCGGCACCATCACCCGCGGGTCCAAGGTCCGCTTCCTGCGCGAGGGCACGATCATCTGGAAGGGCGCGGTCAGCTCGCTGCGCCGCTTCAAGGACGACGTCCGCGAGGTGCAGTCCGGCTTCGAGTGCGGCATCGGCCTCACCGACTTCCAGGATCTCAAGCAGGGCGACATCATCGAAACGTACGAGGAGCGAGAGATCCCTCGTACCTAGCGGTGCAAACGTTGATGGCGTCCCTCGTCGAGGTTTTTCCCTCACTTAAAGGGGTGTGAGATGGCGAAGCGCACCCGATCGCACCAGACCGCACGGGACTATCCCCGCACGGCGCGGCTGAACCGGCTCTTCCAGGAGATCCTCGCCGAGGAGCTCGAGCGCAGCGACGACGACCGGCTCGAGATGGTGACGATCACCGCGGTGACCGTCGACGCCGCCCTCGGGCGGGCCGTCGTGCTCTACGACAACCCCGGCGGCGCCGAAGACGACGACGACGTCCTCGAGGCGCTGGCCGAGGCCCGTGGGCGCCTGCAGTCCGCCATCGCCCGGCAGGCGCGGGTGAAGCGGACGCCCGAGCTCGTCTTCCGGCCCGACGACGTGCTCCGCGACGCGGCCCGCCTCGAAGCGGTGCTCCGGGACCTGCGCGAGGACCCGTGACGACGCTGGCGGGGCCGGACGGCCTCGCGGTCGTCGACAAGGCCGCGGGCTGGACGAGCCACGACGTCGTCGCGAAGGCGCGCGGCCTGCTCGGCACCCGCAAGGTGGGCCACTCGGGCACGCTCGACCCCGATGCCACCGGCGTGCTGCTCCTCGGGGTCGGCAAGGTCACCCGCCTCCTGAAGTACCTCGGCTACCCGGAGAAGCGGTACACCGGCGTCGTCGTCCTCGGCACGGCGACCTCCACCCTCGACTCGTCGGGCGAGGTGACCGGCACCTGGGACATGCGCTCGGTCGAGCCGACCGCGGTCGCGGAGGCGGCCGAGGCGCTCACGGGCGACATCCTGCAGATCCCGCCGATGGTCTCGGCCGTGCAGGTCGGCGGCCAGCGCCTCCACGAGCTGGCCCGCAAAGGGATCGAGGTCGACCGGGAGCCGCGTCCGGTCACGGTCCACTCCTTCGAGGTCGGGCCGCCGATCGGGGAGGGCCGCTACCCGATCGAGGTCGTGTGCTCGTCCGGCACCTACATCCGCTCGCTCGCCGCCGACCTCGGCGAGATCCTCGGCGGCGGTGCCCACCTCGCCGACCTCCGGCGCACGGCCATCGGCACCTTCACCGCCGACGAGGGCGTGCCGATCGAGGCCCTCACGCCCGAGCACCTCCTCACGCCGGCGGAGGCGATGCGCCACCTGCGGGCCGTCACGGTCGAGGGCGACCTCGTCACCGCGGTGGGGCACGGCAAGGCCATCGCCCTCGACGCGCTCGGGGCCTCCGGCCTCGGGCCCTGGGCCGTCCTGTCGACCGACGGCGACCTGCTGGCGGTCTACGAGCCGCACCGCACCGGCACGGCGAAGCCGTCGGTGGTGCTCGTCGCCGCGGGCCCAGCGTAGGTTCGGGACATGGAGGTCGTGCACGACGTCGCCGCGGCGCGGCCTGCGGCCGGGAGCGTCGTCACGATCGGTGCGTACGACGGCGTGCACCTGGGGCACCAGGCAGTGATCGCCGAGGTGCGCCGGCGCGCCGCGGACGCCGGTGCCGAGGCCACGGTCGTCACGTTCGACCGGCACCCGGCGGCGGTCGTGCGCCCGGCCAGCGCGCCGCGCCTCC
>DATFFY010000208.1:0-6925 GCA_035249805.1 Acidimicrobiales bacterium
GATCGACGGCGCCGTCCGGCGCCGCCTCGAGGCGACCCCCGTCGCGCCGCTCGCCGGACGCGCCCTCGAGACGATGACCCGCGAGGGCCGCCACGACGAGCTCGTCGACGCCACGCTCCGCGGCTTGTCGCGCTACCTCGACGAGCACCACGACGAGCTCCACCGCCGCTTCGCCGACCGCGCCCCATGGTGGCTTCCCGGCGCGGTCGAGGACCGCATCTTCGAGCGGCTGCTCGAGGGCGCCCGCGCCCTGCTCGGCGAGATGGTGCGCGACCGCGACCACGATCTCCGCCGGATGCTCGACGAACGGATCGGGCAGCTGGCCCAGGATCTGCAGACCTCGCCCGAGCTCCGCGCCAGGGGCGACCAGCTCGCCCGGGAGCTGCTCGACCAGCCCGAGCTGCGGCGCTGGATCACCGGCATCTGGACGGAGGCCAAGACCGCGCTGCGGGCGCAGGCCAGCGATCCCGACTCGGAGCTGCGCCGCCAGCTCGCACGGGCCATCGAGACCGGCGGTCAGCGCCTCCTGCAGGAGCCGGCGCTGGCGGTTCGGGTGGGCGACGGCGCCGAGCAGGCGGTGCGCTACGTCGTCGTGCAGTTCGGCGGCGAGATCACCCGTCTGGTCAGCGACACGATCGGCCGTTGGGACGGCGAGGAGACGGCCGACCGGCTCGAGATCCTCCTCGGCCCCGACCTCCAGTTCATCCGCATCAACGGCACGGTCGTCGGCGGCCTGGCCGGCCTCGGCTTGCACACCGTCGCCCAAGCCCTGGGATGACCCGCATGGGCTGAACGGCCCTGCGTCGTCCGGTCGGCGAAGCCGCCGGGCTCCGGCCCGGCCGGGATCGCGACGTCCTCACGAAAGGGCCGAACGGCCCATGTGCAGAAGGGGGCCGAAACGTCACGATCGGGACATGCCGGTGCACCACCGCCGCTCCATCGTCCTCGGCGCGCTCAGCCTGCTGGTCGCGCTCGGCGCGACGGTGGCCGCGATGTACGAGCACGACCCCGGGATCGGGCTGCGCACCGGCCGGGCGCCGCAGGAGGTGGAGCTGCACCTCTCGCCCGGCCCGCCGCCGGTCACCCCCGAGGAGCCCTCGACGACCACTGCCCCCCGCGGGACACCCCCCACGGTCCCGGTGACGTCCCCCACGACCGCGCCACCGATCTCGGTCCCCGTGACGGGTGGCGTCTACGGCGTGGTCGTCGACCAGGACGGCAACCCGGTGATCGGCGTGTGCGTGGGCACGGCGGACCCGACCGACCCGACCGGACGGTTCGCCGTCGCCGGGCTCGCGCCGGGCCCGTACGTAGTCGACGTCGCCACGGCCGGCGGGCCCGGCTGCTTCCCCCTCGCCGTCGCCGTGGACCGCCCCGTCGTCACGGTGGAGGCGGGGAGGTGGATCGGGCCCGCGGTCCTCGTCGTCGATGTCGGCGACGCGCTCGGCGTTCAGTAGCCGAGGCGCTCCATGGCGGACGGGCGTGACTGCCAGTCCTTGTCGACCGTGACCTGCAGGTCGAGGTACGTGCCTTCCGGGAGCTGCTCGCGCACGGCGATGCCGACCTCTTTGAGGACCTGGCCCTTCTTCCCGATCACGATGCCCTTCTGCGACTCGCGCTCGACGACGATCTCGCAGCGCACGTAGGGCCAGTCCCACTCGGTGACCCGGGCGGCGATCGAGTGCGGCAGCTCGTCGTGGGTGCGCCGCAGGAGCTGCTCGCGGACGAGCTCGGCCACCCAGAAGGCCTCCGGCACGTCCGTGACCATGTCGTCCGGGAAGTACTGCGGACCCTCCGGCAGGCGGGCGACGACGTGCTCGACCAGCGCGTCGATCCCGTCGCCCGTGCGGGCCGACACCGGGTAGTACTCGGCCAGTCCGAGCCCGGCGGCCGCCGTGAGCTGCTCGAGCACCTGCTCCCGCGACGCACGGTCGACCTTGTTGACCACGCAGACCGCGTCCTTCGGCACGAGGGCGGCCACCCACTGGTCCCCCCGGCCGAGCGGCTGGGTGGCGTCGAGCACGAAGCAGACGACGTCGACGTCGCCGATGGTGCCCTGGGCCGTCGCGTTGAGGCGGGTGCCGAGCGCCGTGCGGGGCTTGTGGATGCCGGGGGTGTCGACGAACACCACCTGGGCGTCCGGACGGGTGAGCACGCCCATGATCCGCGTGCGGGTGGTCTGCGGCTTGTCCGAGGTGATGGCCACCTTCGTGCCCAGGATCCGGTTCAGGAGCGTGGACTTCCCGACGTTCGGCCGGCCGACGAAGGTGACGAACCCCGAGCGCATCACACGACCTCCGGCGGGGCGTCGAGCCGCCGGTGCAGCCGGACGCGGCCGATCCGGCGCCCCTGGACCCGCTGCGCGGTCAGCTCCCAGCCGTCCACGACGACGGACTCGCCGTCGGTGGGCACGTGGCCGAGCTCGGACAGCAGCAGGCCGCCGACCGTGTCCCAGTCGCCTTCGGGCAGGTTGGCATGGAGCAGCTCGTTGACCTCGTCGAGCGGCATGCGCGCGTTCACGGTCACGTCGCCGTCGGGCAGGCGTTCGATCATCGGGGCCTCGACGTCGAACTCGTCGACGATCTCGCCGAGCAGCTCCTCGATCTCGTCCTCGAGGGTGACGAGCCCCGCGGTGCCGCCGTACTCGTCGACCACGATCGCCATGTGGAAGCGGTCCCGCTGCATCTCCCGCAGCAGCGCCGCGACCCGCTTCGTCTCCGGCACGAAGTGGGCGGGGCGGGCGAGCTCCGTGACGAGCCGCTCCTCGAGCCCGTCGCGCTCGGCCCGCATCAGGTCCTTGGCGTGCACCACGCCGATGACGTCGTCGATGCCCGTGCGCGTGACGGGGAGCCGGCTGAAGCCGTTGAGGATCACCACCTCCATCGCGTCGGCCACCCGGAAGTCCGCGGTCACCGTCACCATGTCCGGTCGAGGCACCATGACCTCCCGCACGACGGTGTCGCCGAGCTCGATGACCGACTCGATGAGCTCGCGCTCCTCCTCCTCGATGATGTCCTCCTCCACCGCGAGGTCGGCGACGGCGAGCAGCTCCTCCTCCGAGGTGTACGGCCCCCGCTTGAGGCCCTTGCCGGGCAGGAGCGCGTTCGTGAGCCCGATGAGCCCGCGCGAGAGCAGGCGCAGCGGCGGCAGCGACGCGAGGACGCCCACCGGCCGGGCCGCCGCGAGCGCGGCACGGTCGGTGTGCTGGATGGCCCACGTCTTCGGCGCGACCTCGGCGACCACGAAGAACAGCGTCACGTTGAGGGCCGTCGCGCCGACCACGCCCCAGCCGCCGAGGAGCCGGCTGGCGAACACGCCGAGGAGCGTGGACTGCACGAGCTGCGTCGACAGGACGACCAGGAGGACGGGGTTCAGCCAGTCCTGGCGCTCGACGAGCGACAGGAGGATCTGGCCGCGCCTGCCGGAGGTCTCGGCCAGTGCTTGGGCCTTGGCCTTCGAGACCCGGGTGAGCGCGGTCTCCGCGACCGCGAGCACGATCGACAGGAGGAAGAGCAGGACGACCGCCGCCAGGATCGCCCAGTCGGCGCCGGTCATGGGTCGTGCGGGCGTGGGTGGTGGTGGCGCTCGAGGAGCTCGCGCTCGCGGGCCTGCATCGCGGCGGCCTCCTCCGGCTCGGCGTGGTCCATGCCGAGGACGTGGAGCACGCCGTGCACGACGAGGAGCGCGAGCTCGTCGTCGTAGGTGCCGGCGTGGGTGGGCGCCTGGCGAGCGGCGACCGCGGGGCACAGGACCACGTCCCCGAGCAGCATCGGCAGCTCGGTCAGGTCGGGCGGCTCTCGGTCCGGGCCCGTGCTGCCCGAGTCGGGCCAGCGCCCGCCGTCGAGGGCGTCGTCGATCGGGAAGGCCAGCACGTCGGTGGGGCCCTCCTTGTCCATGAACCGCTTGTTCAGGTCGGCCATCACCGGTTCGTCGACGAACACGAGCGACAGCTCCGCGTCGCCCCGCACGCCGCTGTCGACGAGCACGGCTCGGGCCAGCGCGACCCAGCGGGCGAGGTCCACCTCGTGGCCCTGCTGCTCGTCCACGCCGAACACCTCGAGGTCGCCCTCCGGCGGTCGGCGCCGGCGACGGCGCTGGCCCGGGAGCTGCGGGAGCTGCTCGGGGTCGATCCCGTCGGGGAGCTCGCGGGGGTCCGGCCGATCGGGTCCGTCGGGGTCGGCCATCAGGCGGTGGGAGTGGCCCGCTCGTACGCGTCGACGATGTCCTGCACGATGCGGTGCCGGACCACGTCCGCGCTCGAGAGGTGCACCCAGCTCAGGCCGTCGATCCCGTCGAGGATGCGCTCCAGGCCCGCCAGTCCGCTGCGACCACCGGCCACGTCGACCTGCGTGGTGTCGCCGGTGACGATCGCCTTCGATCCGAACCCGATGCGCGTGAGGAACATCTTCATCTGCTCGGGGGTCGTGTTCTGCGCCTCGTCCAAGATGATGAACGACGAGTTGAGGGTGTTGTGGGTGACGAGGAAGTCGTCCGTGACGTACAGCGAGTCCTGGGCCGCCACGCTGATGCAGACGGTGTCGGCGTCGCCTGCCGGCTCGATGGAGTCGATCATCCGCATGGGACGACCGCCCCCGAAGAGGCGGTAGCGCGCTGCCTTCCGTGCCAGGCGGAACGGAGCGACGCCGGCCGGCAGCCGGATGTCGAGCGAGTGTCCGTCGACCCGGTGGAGCACCGGCCGTCCCCGGACCTGCCCCCCGGAGAGCGTGCCGAACGGCCGGAGTCGCCGATACGCCACGCCGCCCAACGAACGGACGAGGAACACCACGTCGTCAGCCAGCTCGCTCGAGGTCGTGGTGTAGTCGATGCGGCAGCTCCGTCCCCCCTGGATCACCGGACCCCCGTCGGTGTCGAGCAGGCCCTGCAGCACCGCCAGACGTACCTCGGGACTGTTGAGGAGGTACTCGACTGGCACGAACTTGGTGCTCGAGCGAGTGCCGGCGACGCCGAGCTCCCGGAGCACGGCCGTGACCGGGTTCGCAGTGCTTCCTCGGCGCGGACCTCGGCGCCGGAGCACGTGGTCGTAGCCGCTCTCGGCCACGAGCTCGACCTCGGGGAGCGCCTCCTCGAGCGCCTCGACGAGTTCGGGGTCCTTCGTAGTGAAGCTGGGAGTGGTCCGCGTCGTGATGCACCCGTCGCCGAGCAACAGGCCCAGCGCGTAGGGGTCCATGGGCACGGCCTGCGGTTCGAAGTGGACCGGTCCACTGACGAGCGGAAGCTCGAACCGGCGCTGGTGGTGCTGTCGCAGGCGGCCGACCATCTCGTCGGTCCGAAGCACCCGCTGCTTGCCCCGGCGACGGTCATCGGTCGTCCGCACGCTCCAGAGGTGCTCGGCACAGCACTGTGTCGTCGCGCCGTCCTGAGCGCGCAGCGTGAAGACGGGTCGGCGGCCTTGCGGGTAGACACCCAGCACGACCGTTGGACGACCATCGGAACCGACGACGAGGTCGCCCACACGGAGGTCCCCGATGCGGCGCCATCCGCCGGGCGTGAGCACCCGGCGGTCGACGGGCTGCGCGCGGCCGCGCATGAAGGCCAGGGGCGCGACCTCGACCGCGCCGCGCTCCAGGAGCTTGGCACCGGCGTCGGTGCCGACCATGTCGTGCAGGGCGTCCCACAGGGGTCGCAGGTACGGGTCGACCTTGGCCATCAGATCGCCGGGCAGGAACCCGAGCCGCTCCCCGGCCTCCACCGCGGGACGGGTGAGGATGATGCGGTCGACCTGCTTGGCCTGGAGGGCCTGCACGGCCATCGCCACCGCCAGCCAGCTCTTGCCCGTGCCGGCCGGGCCGACGGCGAACGTGATGACGTTGTCGCGCACCGCGTCGACGTAGCGCTTCTGCCCGCTCGACTTCGGCCGCACCGGACGCCCGCGCGACGGCCGCAGCACCTCGGAGGTGAGGATCTCGGACGGCCGCTCGTCCTGGCGGACCATGTCCACGCTGCGGCGCACGATCGAGGGGTCCAGGGCGTGCCCCTGCTCCACGAGGACGATGAGGTCCTCGAACAGGGCGGCCACCCGCTCGGCTTCCGGGCCCTCCAGCGCGATCTCGTTCCCCCGCACGCGCATCGCCACGTTCGGGAAGGCGGCCTCGACGGCCCGCAGGACCTCGTCGCGCGGCCCCAGGAGCGCCGGCATCAGGTGGTTGGCCGGGACGGAGATCTTGACCTGGGTGCTGGACAAGTGGTGCGGCTAGCTCTTGACAGAGGTGTCGGGGTACAGGTGCTCCAGGCTGCCAGGTTCGATGCGCGAGGCCTCGATGAAGGCATCCACGTCGGTCAGCTTGAGGCGGATGACCCGCCCCAGGCGGTACGCCGTGAGGTCGCCCTGGTCGATGAACCGGTAGAGGGTACGAGCGGTGACCCCGAGCCGACGAGCGGCTTCCTGCGTGGACAGCCACACGGCATCCGGCGACGCTGCAGGATCAGGGGATAACGACGCCATGCCGTCAAGGCTACACCCGGTCCCGTGGAGTTCGACCCCTTCCGATCCACCCCGAACGCTGTTCGGAAGGGGCCGAGAGAGGTCGAGAGCCTCATGGGGACTCGGCGGCCAGCGTCTGCACGAACACCACCCTGCGACCCTCGTCGAGCCGCTGGAACGTGGCCGCCAGCGCCTTCGCGGTGTAGGTCGGCTCGCTGGCCAGGCCCAGCCCGCCGGCCCGTTCGGCCGCCGCGGTGCCGGAGGGCGTGGGGTGCCCGTAGCCCGGCCCGAACCAGTGCCCGTCGATGGTCCAGCGGGCCGGCGGTGGGAAGGCGCCGCCGAGCGCGAGGAGCGACCGGACCCCCGCCTCGATCCCACGGAGCACGGGTCCGTTGGTGACGATGCGGTCGGCCACCCGCACGGCCACGACCGTCGTCCGGCGCCACCCGGCCAGGGCCAACCCCACCGCCAGGCCCACGGACG
>DATFFY010000209.1:0-2238 GCA_035249805.1 Acidimicrobiales bacterium
GCCCCGATGATCACGACGTCCACGCGGCCAGTGAAACAGCGGCGACAAGGCGGGGCAAGGAGTGGCGCGCCCACCTCCCGGCGGTAGGGTGCGCGGCCTACAGGGCTGACCGCCGTCGCTGGGTAAGAGCCCGCCGTGACCATGCGCTGGATCGACGACCACTGCCACCTCGAGCTGGACCCCGTCCGGTCGGACGAGCAGGTGCGGGCCGCCGCCGAGGCCGGCGTCGAGCGGATGATCAGCGTCGGCTGCGACGTGGCCCAGTCCGCCGGGTACGTCGACGCCGCCCGCCGGTACCCGGGCGTGGTGTGGGCCACCGCCGGCGTGCACCCCCACGACGCGTCCAAGGGCATCGGGGGCCTCGAGGCGCTGCTGGCCGAGCGGGAGGTGGTGGCCGTGGGGGAGTGCGGGCTCGACTTCCACTACGACCACTCCCCGCGCGACGTGCAGCGCGAGGTGTTCGCCGCGCAGATCGCGATGGCCCACGCCCACGACCTCGCGCTCGTGATCCACACGCGTGAGGCGTGGGCGGAGACGTTCGACGTGCTGGCCGCCGAGGGCACTCCGCCCCGCACGGTGTTCCACTGCTTCACCGGCGGCCCCGACGAGGCGCGGCGCTGCCTCGACCTCGGCGCGGTGCTCTCGTTCAGCGGCATCGTGACGTTCCCGTCGGCCACCGACCTGCAGGAGGCGGCGCGGCTGTGCCCGCTCGAGCGGCTGCTCGTCGAGACGGACGCGCCGTACCTCGCGCCGGTCCCGCACCGCGGCAAGCGCAACGCACCGGCGTGGGTCCCCCTCGTCGGCGAGGCCATCGCGGAGCTCCGGGGCATCGATCCGGCGGTGGTCGCCGAGGCCACCTGGGTGACGGCCGAGGACACCTACCGGCTCGTCTGAGTGTCGGCCCCTAGGGGCCGTCCGGGGGCGGACAGGCCCGAGATCCTGGGGTTTTCCCCCGGAAACACGAACTTCACCGGTGTTGTTTGCAATCTCGTTACGGGTCCTCGTAACGTCGCCGCCTGATGCGCCTGCCCACCAAGACGCCCTCCGGCCGGCACTTCGCCGGCCGTGCACAGGTGGAGGAGCGGCCCGCACGAGACGAGCTCGAGCCCCCCGGCGGGCCGCTCCTGGGCATCGACATCCCGATCGACATCGACGCCGAGGACGCGTGGGTCGACGACGGGCCGCGGGCCCGCGCCACCCGCAGTCGCGTCGCGTTCGCCGTGTCGATCACGCTCGCCGCCGTCCCGGTGCTCGTGCTCGACAACTTCCCGGCCACGGCCGACACGGGGCCGAAGGACCGGCCCGCCGCGTCGGTGCGGGAGGCGGAGAGCGGCGACGCCCCGTTGACCGTCGAG
The DNA here is from genome assembly GCA_035249805.1 of Acidimicrobiales bacterium. Taxonomy (GTDB): domain Bacteria; phylum Actinomycetota; class Acidimicrobiia; order Acidimicrobiales; family VFJN01; genus VFJN01. The sequence continues at coordinate 1,356 of DATFFY010000209.1, forward strand.
GCCGACCTCGGCGAGCCGCTCGACGCGTCCGTCGGCCTCGACCTGCCCGCCACCGTCGACACGATCGCCCCGCCCACCGTGTACGTCGACACCCCGGTGACGACGATCACGCTGCCCCCCGTCACCACGGCGCCCCCGACCACCGTCGCCCCGCGGGCCACGACCCCCACCACGGTGAAGGTCGCCCCGACCACCACCGCGCCCGCCCGCGCCGCGATCTCGCCCGACCCGAACGATCCCGCCACCTGGGACGCGCTGGCCCGGTGCGAGGCCGGCGGCAACTGGGCCGCCAACACCGGCAACGGGTACTACGGCGGCCTCCAGTTCTCCCTCGCCACGTGGCAGGACCTCGGTGGCACCGGGTACCCCCACGAGGCCTCCAAGGCCACCCAGATCGAGATCGGCCGGCGGCTCCAGGCCCGCTCCGGCTGGGACGCCTGGCCCGGCTGCGCCCGCAAGCTCGGCTGGACCTAGGTCTTCGACGCTCGCTCGCCTGCGGCGAGCTCGGTCGAGCTTGGCCTCTACGGTGCGTTCCCGTGCGAGACCGAGCGGGGGAAGCGGCGAGGTGACGCACTCCCCCAGTGAGCTGATCGCGCTGTTGGCCGAGCACGGGATCGAGCCGTCGCGGGCGCTGGGGCAGAACTTCGTGGCCGACGCCAACACGGTGCGGCGCATCGCCCGGCTGGCGGCCGTGGGGCCGGGGGACCGGGTGGTCGAGATCGGGGCCGGCCTCGGCTCCCTCACGCTGGCCCTGCTCGAGACCGGCGCCGACGTCGTGGCCGTCGAGGTCGACCGCCACCTGCTCCCGCCGCTGCGCGCGATCGTCGAGCCCGCGGGCGCCGTCGTGGTGGCCGCGGACGCGCTGCGCATCGACTGGGACGCC
>DATFFY010000210.1:0-9762 GCA_035249805.1 Acidimicrobiales bacterium
TTCCCGGTGCCCGACGCCCCAGGCCGCACCGCGCCCGAGATGGTCGACGCGGCCGCCGCCGGCGAGCTCGACGTGCTCTGGACCTCCGGCGGCAGCTTCCTCGAGGTGCTGCCCGACCCGGCCGCGGTGCGGGCCGCCCTCGGACGGGTGCCGCTGCGGGTGCACCAGGACGTGGTGCTCACGTCCCAGATGCTCGTGGAGGGCGACGACGTGCTCCTCCTGCCAGTGGCCACGCGCTACGAGCAGGAGGGCGGCGGCACCGAGACGACCACCGAGCGGCGCATCGTCTACAGCCCCGAGCTGCCACGTCGCGTGGGAGAGGCCCGCAGCGAGTGGCGCCTCTTCGCCGAGGTCGCGGCGCGCACCAGGCCGCAGCTGGCCGAGGCGTTCGCGTGGCCCGACAACCAGGCGCTTCGAGCCGAGATCGCCCGCGTCGTGCCCGCCTACAGGGGGATCGAGGACCTGGCCCGGACGGGCGACCAGGTGCAGTGGGGCGGCCGGCACCTCTGCGCGGACGGCGCGTTCCCGACCGAGGACGGCAAGGGCCGCTTCACCGTGCTCGCACCGTCCGCCCCGGACCTGCCGCCGGGCGCCTTCACCGTGGCGACCCGGCGAGGCAAGCAGTTCAACTCGATGGTGCACGCCGCCGTCGACCCGCTCACCGGCGCGGGGCGCGACGCGGTCTACATCGACGACGCCGACGCGGCAGCCATCGGCGCGGAGGAAGGCACGCCGGTGCGCCTCACGAGCGGCACCGGCACGTTCGAGGGCCGGTGCAAGCTCGTCCGCCTGCCGGCCCGGTCGCTCCAGGTGCACTGGCCCGAGGGCAACGTGCTCATCCCCGGCGGCCCCGGCCACCGCGAGCCGAGCAGCAAGGTGCCGGACTACAACGCGGTCGTGACCCTCGAGGTGCTCACGTAGCGCGCGCACGCTCGCGCGCGATCGCCGTGCCTCTCGTCACAGGGCGAGCCTGTGACCGAGCAGCGGTGGTACAACCCATCCGGTGCCGCGACAGGCGGCGGGCGGAAAGCAGGTGGGCGGATGAAGAACCTCTTGGCGGGCGCGGCCTCGTTCGTGGTCACGTCGGTGATGCTGGCCCCGGTGGCATCGGCGGGGACGCCGCTGCGCATCGACGCGAGGGCCATCGCCACGCCGGACGTGCTGGTGGCGCAGGCGATCGCCGTGACGAGCGCGACGGATGCGTTCGCGGTGGCCGTGGCGGAGGCGTCGGGCGACGCGTTCGCGCTCGTGGCGGTGAACTCGGACAACCCGCTGGTCGCCGAGGTCATCGTCAACCCTCCGGGGTGAGCGCTCGGCAGGGCTGAGCGTGGCGGCCGGCTACGACGCTCGCACCTCGACGAGCTCGGTGCCGAGCTCGATCGGGGTGGCGAGCGCCCGGGCAACGTCGTGGCTGACGTCGTCGCCGCAGGCGAGGCCGATGCAGGTGATGCCCAGCTGCTCGTGGGACAGGTGGGTCGTCACGCCGGAGGGGCAGAGGCGGGCCTGGAGGCGATCGGCCAGCTGCACGAGGATGCCGTCGGCGCGCTCGGTGCCGATGCGGTCGCTCATGTCCGAGAAGTCGTCGGCGTCGAACACCACGTGCAGCACGGGGGCGCCGGTGCTGCGGTCCCGCTCGGCGGCGTCGACCAGGTGCGCACGCTGCACCAGGGTGATCCGGCTGAGGGTTGCGGTGCTGGACACGTCGACCTCCTCGGGTTCTCTCTGGGAGCACCATCGGCTTCTCGGCGGCCGATCTCCATGGGTCAGACGACTCAACTTGCCCGAAACGTGCGGTTTTCGGAGCGTGAATTCCGTCTCAGCCGCGCCGCTCAGCCGCAACCGCCCGGGGTGGGGCGGTCGGGGATGCTCGGGTCGACGACCTCGAGGTGCACGTGGGGCCAGGCCGGATCGAGCGGACGGGTCTCGTCGACCTGGGACTCGAAGGGCAGCTGGTGGGCATGGCGGGCGAGGACCGTCTCGCCGGCGACGACCCGCTGGCCCTTCCGCACCTGCACCCCGACGATGTGGAGGAGCTTGACCTCCCAGCTGGGCTGTCCGTCGGGGGCGATCACGACGTACTCGTCGCGGTGGTCGCAGTAGAGCGTGTAGCCGCCGCCCCGCAGCACCGAGCCCGAGATCGGTGCCCGGATCTCGGTGCCGGGCTGGACGACGATGTCGGCCGCCGTGGTGGCACCGGTGCCGCGGTCCCTCGTCTCCATGACGAAGGGCGACACCGCGCTGGCCAGCGGTTGCATGGGTCGGGCCCCGTCGTGGTTCGACTCGTGGAACCCGACCCGCTCCACGTGCGACGACGGGTGGAGCAGGACCATCCCGCCGACCGCGGCGAACGGGGTCCCCCAGCCCTGGTCGGGCACCGATCGGGCCGGCGCCGTCGATGGCGCGGTGGTCGGGGAGTAGGTCGTGGTGGCCGATGCGCCCGTCGGGACGGGGGCGGCCGGCGCCGCGGTGGTCGGCGGAGCGGTGGGCGCGACGGTGGTGGTCGTGCTCGACGTCGAGGTGCTCGTGGTCGTGCTGCTGGCCACCGCCGAGACGACGTCGTCGTCGCCGCCCCGGACCGCCACCACCACGAGCGCGACCGCGAGCAGGACGGCGACCGCGACGGCGAGCGAGACCGGTCGACGCATCCGGTGGAGGGTAGGCGAGTGGATGGGTCCGGTTCGGTCGCGGGCGAGTGGAGAGGTCCGACATTCCGGACTCATCCACTCGGGCCGCGGGCTTCCGGACCCATCCACTCGCCCGGATAGCCTGCGGGCATGCCCGAAGCACTCGAGCCATCGGTCGGCTGGGGGGTCCTCCACCTCTTCTGCAGGGTCGGCCTGGCGGACGCCGAGGCCGTCACCGCCGTGGTCAAGTCGGCCGAGGCGGACGACGTGCAGGTCGTCCCGGTCGCGATGCTCGGCCACAAGGCCGACCTCGCGTTCATGGCGCTGGGTCCGGACCTCTGGCGGCTGCGGGCACTGCAGACCGACCTCCAGGGGGCCGGCCTCGAGATGGTCGACAGCTACGTGTCGCTCACGGAGCTCTCGGAGTATGCGCAGGGCGTGCCCGAGGAGCTGAAGGAGGCCCGGCTCCACCCGAACCTGCCGCCCGAGGGCAAGCCGGCGTTCTGCTTCTACCCGATGTCCAAGCGGCGGGGCGACGCCCACAACTGGTTCACGCTGCCCTACGACGAGCGCAAGGAGCTCATGTACGCGCACGGCGCCAGCGGGCGGAAGTTCGCCGGGCGGGTGCTGCAGGTCGTCACCGGGTCCACCGGCATCGACGACTTCGAGTGGGGCGTCACGCTGTTCGCCGTGCACCCCGACGACCTCAAGGAGGTCGTCTACACGATGCGCTTCGACGAGGCCTCGGCCCTGTACGCCGAGTTCGGGCCCTTCTACGCCGGCATGGTGGCGCCGCTGGCCGAGGTGCTCGCGGCGGTCGGGCTCCAGCCCTAGCTGTCGGAGCGGCCGGTGCCGAGGTAGGCCGCGATGACGTCCTCGTCGTCGAGCAGCGCGGCCGCCACCGAGGCCTTCACCACGCGCCCCACCTCGAGCACGTAGGCGCGGTCGGCCCGCTGCAGCGCCTGGGTGGCGTTCTGCTCGACGAGCAGGATCGTGGTGCCCTGCGCGTTGATCTCCGTGATGATCGAGAAGATCTGCGCCACGAGCTTCGGGGCGAGGCCCATCGATGGCTCGTCGAGGAGCAGCACCTTCGGGCGGGCCATGAGGGCCCGGCCGATCGAGAGCATCTGCTGCTCGCCGCCGGACAGGGTGCCGCCGGGCTGGGCCCTCCGCTCGTGCAGCCGGGGGAACAGCTCGTAGACCCGGTCGAGGTCCTCGGCCGTGTCCTTGCCCCGCCGCGCGTAGGCGCCCATCTCGAGGTTCTCGAGCACGCTCATGCCCGGGAACACGCCGCGGCCTTCGGGGGCCTGGCAGATGCCCATCTCCACGAGCCGGTGCGGGGCCGCGCCCGCGATGTCGGCACCGTCGAAGCGGATGGAGCCGCTGCTGACGGGCCGCACCCCGGAGATCGTCTTCAGCGTCGTGCTCTTGCCCGCGCCGTTCGCCCCGATCAGCGTGACGATCTCGCCGTCGTCGACGGTCACGCTCACGCCCTTGAGCGCCTCGACCTTGCCGTAGTGCACGTGGACGTCCTCCAGCTCAAGGAGCATCGTCGGTCACCCCCAGGTAGGCCTGGATCACGCGCGGGTCGCTCTGGATCTCGTCGGGGAGGCCCTCGGCGATCTTCTCGCCGAAGTCGAGCACGGCGATGCGGTCGCACACCTCCATCACGACCTCCATGTCGTGCTCGATCAGCACCACCGTGAGGCCGGCGTCGCGGATCTGGCGGATGAGGACGACGAGGGCCCGCTTCTCCGCGGGGTTGAACCCGGCCGCCGGCTCGTCGAGGAGCAGCACCTTCGGCTGGGTGGCGATCGCCCTGGCGATCTCGAGCCGCCGCTGGTCGCCGTACGGCAGGTTCCGGGCCGCCTCGTCGGCACGGTGGCGGATGCCCATGAACTCGAGCAGCCGCTCGGCCTCGGTCCGGCCGAGGTGCTCCTCGCGGCCGCGCTTGCGCGTCCCGATCAGCGCGCCCGGCACGCTCGTCGTGTGGCGGGCGTCGGTCCCCACCATCACGTTGTCGATGGCGGACATGTTCGGGAACAGGCGGATGTTCTGGAAGGTCCGGGCCACGCCGGCCTCGGTGATGCGGTGGGGGGCCTTGCCGAGGAGGGACCGGTCCTCGAGCGCGATGTTGCCATGGGCCGGGCGGAACACGCCGGTGACGCAGTTGAAGACCGTGGTCTTGCCCGCGCCGTTGGGTCCGATGATCCCGAAGATCTGGCCACGGTGGATCGACAGCGACACGGCGTTGAGCGCGACGACGCCGCCGAACCGCATCGTGACCTCGTCGAGGCGCAGCACCTCCTCGGCGACGTTCCCGGCCCGGGCGACGTAGTCCTCCGGGAGCTCGACGTCGGTGGGCACCTCGAGGCTCGCCACCGCGGCGCCCTCCTCGGTCACCACGTCGGCTTCGTCGACCCCGGCGACCGCGCCCATGCCCCGGTCGCCCGTGGCCTCGGCCAGCTCGGCCGCTCGCAGCCGGCTCGGGATGAGGCCCTGCGGGCGGAAGATCATCATGAGGACGAGCACGACGCCGAACAGGAAGTAGCGGTACTCGCTGATGTCGGTGGCGCTACCGCCGGTCACGTCGTTGAGGAACCCCAGGACGGAGTCGCCCCACGAGGCCTGGCGCAGGTACTCGGGGATGAACCCGACCGCGAACGCGCCGGCGACGACGCCGGGCGTGGATCCGAGGCCGCCGAGCACCACGGCGGCGACGAGCAGGAAGGAGAGGTCGAGGGGGAAGACGTCGGGGTTGATGAAGGCGCTCTTCGAGGCGAAGATCCAGCCCCCGAGGCCACCGGTCGACGCGCCGATGGCGAAGGACCACAGCTTCATCTTGAACGTGGGGACGCCCATGAGCTCGGCGGCGTCCTCGTCCTCCCGGATGGCGGTCCAGGAGCGACCGACGCGCGAGCGTCGCAGCCGGGCGATCAGGAAGATCGCGACGATGATCGCCGCGAGCACGAGGTAGTAGTAGGGGAGCGGCTTCGTGCCGAAGTCGAGGCCCGGCAGGGAGCTGGGGTGCGGGATCGCGCGGATGCCGCTGGCCTCGCCGAGGGTCTCGCTGTTCAGCGCGATGATCCGGACGATCTCACCGAAGCCGAGGGTGACGATGGCCAGGTAGTCGCCGCGCAGCCGCAGCGTGGGACCACCCAGCATCACGCCGGCGACCATCGCGATGACGACCGCGAGCAGCACTGCCTCCCAGGCGGTGAACGGGGCGTCGCCGGTCGTGAGCTTCGCGGTGGTGTACGCGCCGACGGCGAAGAACGCGACGTAGCCGAGGTCGAGGAGCCCGGTGAGGCCGACGACCACGTTGAGGCCGAGGCACAGGAGGATGTAGACGCCGACGGGGAAGAACAGGACGCTCTGCCACGAGCGGTCGAGGGTGGCCGGGTACCAGATCGCGAACGCCAGGCCGGCGAGCAGGAAGAGGCCCTGGCCCCACCACGGCAGGCGCTCCCAGCGTCGCGAGGCCGGCTCGATGATCGACACCTTCGGGACCCGGAGGCCCGCGCGCCGCAGCAGCGTGGTCATGCCCGCGACCTCCCGAGGGACTCGCCCAGCAGCCCGTTCGGCCGGAAGAGGAGGACGAGGACGAGGACGAGGAAGGCGAACACGTCCTGCCACTCACCGCCGAACACGGTGGCGCCGTACTTCTCGAGCAGGCCGAGCAGCAGACCGCCGAGCAGGGCGCCGCGGACGTTGCCGATGCCGCCGAGCACGGCTGCGGTGAAGGCCTTCACGCCGGGCAGGAACCCGATGTTGAACCGGGCCGCCTCGAAGAAGATGGCGAAGAGGAACCCGGCGGCGCCGGCGAGGAGGCCGCCGAGGAGGAAGGTCAGCGCGACGACGCGGTCGATGTTGACCCCCATGAGCTGTGCCGTCTCCGGGTCCTGCGCGGTGGCCCGGATGCCCCGGCCCAGGCGGCTGCGCCGGACGAACTGGTCGAGCCCGACCATCAGCAGGACGGCGGCGGCGATGACCAGCACCTTGTCCGTGCGCACCTGCGCGCCCCAGAGCTCGAACAGCGTGTCCCGCTCGAGCACCCGCTCGGGGGTGATCTGGGCCCGGCCGTAGCGCAGGCCGAGGAACTCGCGGATGACCAGGGACACGCCGACGGCGGTGATGAGCGCCGTGAGCCGGGGCGCGTTCCGGCGGCGCAGGGGCCGGTAGGCCAGCCGCTCCATCGCCAGGGCCGCGAGGCCGGAGGCGGCCATGGCGATCACGAGCAGGGCCGCCATCGTGAGCACCAGCGCGATGCCCGACTTCGTGCCGGTGATGCCCATGCCGTCGATGGCGAAGACGGTGGCGAAGATCCCGATGGCGAGGATCTCCGAGTGGGCGAAGTTGATCAGGCGCAGCACGCCGTAGACCAGCGTGTAGCCCAGCGCGATCAGCGCGTAGATCGACCCCAGCGTGATCCCGTCGAGCGTCTGGGACCAGAACTGGTCGCCCAGGTCGGAGAGGTTGAACTCGATCGCCGGCTCCTGTGCCCGAGCAGCGGGAGGGCGCCCGGACGGGCGCCCTCCTCGCTACTACCGGTTGTGCTGCAGTGCTCCTACTCGATGTCCGCCGTGGCGGTGTCGAGGACGATCTCGCCGTTCTCGACCTTGAACACGAAGATGCCCTGCGACTCGATGTTCCCCTCCTCGGTGAAGACGACCTCCTTCGAGATCGCCTCGGGGACGTCACGCAGGCCCTCCACGTACTCGAGCAGCGAGGCGCGGTCAGTGTTGCCGGCGACGATGCCCCGCAACAGGATGTTCGTCGCGTCGAAGCCCTCCGTGGAGTAGGTGCCCGGCGCGTTCCCGATGCGCTCCTCGTACTGCGCGGCGAACTCGCCGATCTCACCCGGGGCCGCCGTGCTCGCGAAGTAGCACGGGCAGCTGAGCAGGGCTCCGTCGGCGGTGCCGGCGGCCGCCTCGACGAAGCCGACGTCGAGCGAGCCGTCGGCGCTCACGTACTGCGCGTCGACCTCGGCGTCGGAGAGCTGCTTCTTCAAGCGCCCGGCGGCCTCGTAGTAGCCGCCGAAGAACACGACGTCCGGAGCGGCCTGGTCCATCGCGTTGACCGCGCTCGAGAAGTCCTGGCTCTCGGGGTCGATCGCCTCGGTGGCGACGACCTCGATCCCGGCGTCGGTGAGCTTCGGGGCCAGCTGGTCGACCGCCAGGCCCTTCCCGTAGTCGCTGTTGTCGTGGACGATGCCGACCGTGTCGACCTCGAGGACCGAGCTCATGTACTTGACGAGGCCCTCGGACTGGGCGTTGTCGTCCGGGAGGATCCGGTGGAACACACCGTCCGCCGGCACCGCGCTGGGGAGGTCGACGTTGGTCGCCGACGGGCTCACCATCACGAGCCCCTCCTCTTGGAGGGTGGGCAGCACCGCGTTCGTCTCACCGGAGAAGGTCGGCCCGATGACCCCGACCACGCTCTCGTCGTTGATGTACCGGTCGAGCTGGGTCGGCGCTTGGGCCGGGTCGCCTTGGGTGTCGAACTCCTTGAGCTCGATCTCGTAGTCCTCGTTGGTCTCGTTGAACTGTTCGATGGCGACCTTGGCACCGTCTCGGCTGAAGATGCCGAGGTTCGCGTAGTCGCCGGTCAGCGGACCGACCCACGCGAGTGCCAGCTGGGTCCGCTCGCCGCCTCCAGCGGTGGTGTCGGTGCCACCGGCATCGTCGTCGTCGTCGCCACACGCTGCCGCTACCAGCGACAGGCCCAGCACGACGGCTGCGATCCGTAGGTGCTTCCTGGACAGCATGGATTGCCTCCCCATTCTCCCGGCGGCGGGCGGCCGGGGTCACAGCGCGGGACCTTACACACGGCTGTGTCGCCGTGCTGCGAAGGCGGCAGACTGTCCGCCGTGCCCGCCATCAGCGACCTCGCCCATCTGCGCCGCGGCCTGGCCGACCTGGGCGGGGCGGTCGTGGCCTTCTCCGGCGGGGCCGACTCCGCGTTCCTCGCGTTCGTCGCCCACCAGGTCCTCTCGGACCGCGCGCTCGCGGTGACCGCGGTGTCACCCTCGCTGCCGGAGGCCGAGCGCGAGGCGTGCGCCGAGCTCGCCGCCGACTGGGGCCTTCGGTGGAAGTCGGTCGAGACGGACGAGCTGGACAACCCGGACTACGTCCGCAACGACGGGGACCGCTGCTACTGGTGCAAGGACGCGCTCCTCGCCGCGTTGGCGCCGATCGCCGAGGCGGAGGGCGCCACCGTCGTGCTCGGCGTGAACCTCGACGACCTCGACGACCACCGCCCCGGCCAGCGGGCCGCGCGAGAGCGGGGCGCCGCGTTCCCGCTCGTCGACGCGGGGTTCACCAAGGCACGGGTGCGGGAGGCGTCGCGCGAGCTCGGCCTGCGCACCTGGGACAAGCCGGCGGCCGCCTGCCTCGCCTCGCGGCTGCCGTACGGGACGGAGGTCACCCTCGGCCGCCTGGCCACGGTGGAGCGGGCCGAGGCCGCGCTCCGGGCGCTCGGGTTCGTCGAGCTGCGCGTGCGGCACCACGGCGACGTCGCCCGCATCGAGGTGCCCGACGCGGTCCTCCCGGAGGTGCTCGCGCAGCGGGCCCGCGTGGTCGAGGCGGTCATGGGCGCGGGCTACCGCTGGGCCACGCTCGACCTCGCCGGCCTCCGCTCCGGCGGCTTCAACCAGCTGCTCCGGTGATCGTGGTCCACGTCGGGAACGCGATGTGCGGCACGCCGAGGTGCTCGACGAGGCGGCCCTTGGCCCGCAGGTCGTCGAGGCAGGGCGCTGCCGCGCTCGACCCGGCCATCGTGAGGTAGTCGGCCACCGACAGCAGCAGCGGCCCGCTCTCCGCGTCGGCGTCCCCCGGGTGCAGCACCGCCTCGACCTCGAGGGTGGGCCGGCACGGGTGGGCGCGGTCGACGCACCAGCAGTGGTACACGATCCCCTCGAACACGGACAGGGCTCGGATCCGCATGTCAGGTGCCAGCATGGTGGCCGTGGCCGCTGGTGCCAACCCGGACGACCCCGCCGACCTCGAGGCGCTCGAGCGCTACGGCGTCGAGCTGGTGCACGCCATCGAGATCGCCCTGCCCGCGTGGGTGCAGCGCTCGGTGGCCGCCCGCTGGGCCGAGCAGCGCGACGACGCGGAGCTGCCGGCGCCCGTGCAGG
>DATFFY010000211.1:0-5845 GCA_035249805.1 Acidimicrobiales bacterium
CTGCGTGTCCGCGTGCACGTCGTCGTACATGAGCTCGATCGGTTCACCGACGACCACACGCACGATCGGCGGATTCGTGACGTTCCACACGCTCGGGATGCGCGCCGACCGTGGCCACACCTTCTCGGTGCCCCAGAGGCCGACCGGGATGACCGGCGCGCCCGTCATCTGCACGAGGCGGGCCGCGCCCCAGCGGCCCTTCAGCTCGGGGTCGAAGAAGGCGCGGCCGCGCGGGATCGTGCCCTGCGGCATGAGCGACACGACCTCGCCGCCGACGAGGGCGGCCGCGGCCTCCGCCAGCGGCTCGTCGGAGCCGGTGCCGCGGTCGACGCGGATGCCGCCCATCGCCTTGGCCAGCTGACCGACGATCGGTGCGTCGAACACCTCCTTCTTGCCGAGGAAGCGCACCGGCCGGCCGTGCTTCGCGAGCGTGACCGCCATCGCCACCGGGTCGAAGTAGCTCCGGTGGTTGCCGACGACGATGGCCGGGCCGGTCGACGGCAGGTGCTCGACGCCGCTGATGTCGAAGCGCACGTAGGGGAACAGCTCGGGGCGCACGAGGGCGAGGCCGATCCGCTGCGGTTCGACGTTGACGATCGGCAGCTTGGGCACGCCCGACGGCACGTCGAGGTGGACGATCGGCCAGCGCCGCACCGCGGCGACGGCGACGAGGCGGGCGTCCGGGTTCACCGCCACCGGGTGGCCGACCGCCGACAGCATCGGGAGGTCGTAGAAGCTGTCGGAGTAGGCCCAGCTGTCGGCCAGGTCGACGCCGCGCTCCTCGGCCCACGCGGTGATGGCCCGGAGCTTGCCGGGGCCCCAGACGAACTCGCCGTCGAAGCTGCCGTTGTAGGTGCCGTCGTCGGCAGTGGCGTACCGGGTGGCGATCACGTCGTCGAAGCCGAGGACGTCGGCCAGCGGCTTGATCAGGTCGTACGGCGTGGTGGTGGCCAGGACGAGCAGACGGCCGGCGGCCCGGTGCTCGTCGAAGATCGGCTTCGCGAACGGCTGCACGGTGTCGGCCAGCGTCTCGGCGGCGAGCTTCCCCGCCTCCCGGACCTGGTCCTGCACCCAGCCCGTCGCGAAGCGGACGGCTCGCCGCGTGACCTCCATGCTCGGGCGGTTCTCCCCGAACAGGTCGTAGATCCGGTAGATGAGCTGCTCACCCGGGATCGAGCGGTCCGTGACCCCGACCGCCTTCAGCGCCTGCCCGATCACCGGCGCCGACGCCCCGCGCAAAAGTGTCCGATCCAAGTCGAAGAACGCGGTGCCAGTCACGGGCGGCAACGTACCGCGTGGCCCGATCGACGGCTCAGGCGCGCGCAGGCCCGGCGATGGAAGTCTCGCTGAGGGGGGCGCGCAGCCCCCCTCGGCACATGATCAGCCCAGCTGCTTCTGGCGGATGATGTTGAGCGCGCCGCCGGCCTTGAACCACTCGATCTGCTCGTTGCTGAACGTGTGGTTGCCCTCGAAGTCGATCGTGGAGCCGTCGGGCTTGTGGATCGTGGCCCGCACAGGGGTGTCGGGAGCGAGATCGGCCAGGCCGTGGAAGCTGATCCGGTCGTCCTCGCCGATCTCGTCGTAGGTGGCCCGGTCGGCGAACGTCAGCGGCAGCAGGCCCTGCTTCTTGAGGTTGGTCTCGTGGATGCGAGCGAAGCTGCGGCTGAGGATGACCTTGGCGTTGCGGAAGCGGGGCTCCATGGCGGCGTGCTCGCGTGACGAGCCCTCGCCCATGTTCTCGTCGCCGATCGCCACCCAGCCGACGCCGGCCTCGTGGAGGCGCTTGGCGATCTCCGGGAACGGGCGGGTCTCGCCGTCGAGCGGATCCTTCCCCGAGCCGACCTCGCCCGTGTACGCGTTCACCGCGCCGAGGTAGAGGTTGCCGGAGATGTTCTCGAGATGGCCGCGGTACCGGAGCCACGGACCGGCCGCCGAGATGTGGTCCGTCGTGCACTTGCCCTGGGCCTTCAGCAGGATCGGCAGCTGCTCGTAGTCCTTGCCGTCCCACGGCTCGAACGCCTCGAGCCGCTGCAGGCGCTCGCTGCCCGGATCGATCACGACCTCCACGCCGCTGCCGTCGGCCGGCGGGGCCTGGAAGGTGGCCTCACCGGGGTCGAAGCCGCCCTGGGGGAGCGCCTCGCCGACGGGCGGGTCGAGCCGGACCTGCTCACCCGCGTCGTTGGTGAGCGTGCCGGTGCGGGGATCGAAGTCGAGCGTGCCCGCCAGCGCGAGGGCGATCACCGTGTCGGGGCTCGTCACGAACGCGAGGGTGTTGGCGTTGCCGTCGTTGCGCTTCGGGAAGTTGCGGTTGTAGCTGTTGACGATCGTGTTCAGCTTCGACGTGTCGAGGTCGGTGCGGTCCCACTGGCCGATGCAGGGTCCGCAGGCGTTGGCCAGCACGGTGCCGCCGATGGCTTCGAGGTCCGCGAGCAGGCCGTCGCGCTCGATCGTGGCGCGGGTCTGCTCGGATCCGGGGGTGATCATCAGCTGGGTCTTGGCCCGGAGGCCCTTGGCCGCGGCCTGGCGGGCGATCGACGCGGCCCGCGTGATGTCCTCGTAGGAGCTGTTCGTGCACGAGCCGATCAGGGCCGACGAGATCTCGCGCGGCCAGCCCTCGGCGCGGGCGGCGTCGGCGACCTCGCCGACCTGGTGGGCGCGATCGGGCGAGTGCGGGCCGTTGATCATCGGTCCGAGCTCGTCGAGGTCGATCTCGATGACCCGGTCGAAGTGGGCAGCCGGGTCGGCCAGCACCGAGTCGTCGGGGCGCAGATCCGCCGCCACCGCGTCGGCGGCATCGGCGATCGCGCCGCGACCGGTGGCCCGCAGGTACGCGGCCATGTTCGCGTCGTACGGGAACAGCGACGTCGTGGCGCCGATCTCCGCACCCATGTTGCACACGGTGCCCTTGCCCGTCGCGGTGATGCTGTCGGCGCCGGGACCGAAGTACTCGATGATCGCGCCGGTCCCGCCGGCGACGGTGAGGATCTCGGCCACCCGCAGGATGATGTCCTTCGGGCTCGACCAGCCCGACAGCGTGCCGGTCAGGTGGACGCCGATGAGCTTGGGCCAGCGCACGTTGAAGGGGAAGCCGGTCATCACGTCGACCGCGTCGGCGCCGCCCACCCCGATCGCCACCATGCCGAGCCCACCCGCGTTCGGGGTGTGGCTGTCGGTGCCGATCATCATCCCGCCGGGGAAGGCGTAGTTCTCGAGCACGACCTGGTGGATGATCCCGCTGCCCGGCTTCCAGAACCCGATGCCGAACTTCTGGGACACCGTGCGCAGGAACTCGAAGACCTCGCTGTTGGTGTCGAGCGCGAACTTGAGGTCGAGGGCGGCGCCGGCCTTCGCCAGGATCAGGTGGTCGCAGTGGACGGTCGAGGGCACGGCCACCTGCGGGAGACCGGCGGTCATGAACTGGAGCAGCGCCATCTGGGCGGTGGCGTCCTGCATGGCCACCCGGTCCGGGTCGAAGTCGGCGTAGCTGCGGCCCCGTTCGAGCTCCTGGCTCGTGGCGTCGCGCAGGTGGTTGACGAGGATCTTCTCGGCCAGGGTCAGGCCGCGGTCGAGCCGCTCACGGCCCAGGGCGACCCGACTGGGCAGTCGCCCGTAGACCTCGTCGACCAGCTCGATGGGGGTGGTGGCCGAGACCGCTGCAGCCATGGCGAACCTCTTGCGTCGTCGGGAGTTTGATACAAGTATAAGACAAGTGCGCGAGATCCGCTACCGGGCCATCGCCGACGACCTGCGCAACCGGGTCGCCGCCGGCGAGTTCGCCGCGGGACGGCTCCTACCCAGCGAGGCAGAGCTGGCAGCACACTACGCGGCCAGCCGGATCACGATCCGCAAGGCGCTCGAGCTGCTGCGGGACGAGGGCCTCGTCGATGCACGGCAGGGCTTCGGGTGGTTCGCGTCGGTGGACCCGCTGCGGCAGTCGCTGGCCCGGCTCGGGACGATCGAGGCCCAGCTGGCCGCCTCCGGCCTGCGCTCGGAGCGACGGGTCCTCGACTTCGGCTTCGTGGCCGCGCCCGCCCGCGTGGCCCGGGTGCTGGGCACGGCGGAGGTGCTCGAGGTCCGGCGGCTGAACCTGGCCGACGGCGAGCCGTTCGCCCGGGTGACCGTCTGGTGCCCCGCGTCGCTCGGCGCGTCCATCTCGCGGGCCGACGCCGAGCGGGCGACGTTCTACGAGCTGCTCGACGTCGACCTCGGAGGCGCCGTCCAGACGATCGGCGCCGCGGTGGCCGCGCCGGAGGACGCGACCCTCCTCGAGGTCCCCGTCGGGTCGCCGGTCCTGCGCTGCGAGCGCACGACGTCGACGCCCGACGGCACGGCCGTGCTGCTGTCGGAGCACGTCTTCCCGGCCCACCGCACCGAGTTCGTGGTGGACCTCCCCTTGGCCGAGCGGTCCATCGCCCCGAGCGGCCTGCGCCTCCTGGGATGAGCTACCGCGGCTGCAGCGCCAGCACCTGCCGCTGCGCGAGGGTCATCTCGATCGACCCGTCGTCGGCGGTGATCCGCATCGTCAGCGTGCCGTCGATCACCTGCTGCGTGTAGCCCACGATGCCGCTCAGGTCCCAGGACGACGTGCCCACCCCGGTGGCACGGCCCTCGACGATCTCGGCCGACCCGCCGGGCGGCATCCCCGGGAAGTCGATCTCGCCGGGCAGGAACTCCATGTCGAGGGCCACGTCGGCCTGGACGCGGTCGCCGTCGATGCTCGTGACCGTGTACTCGTTCACGGACCGGGCGGCGAGGCCGGCGATGTCGATCTCGATCGTCACCCGCCATCGGCCCCCCAACCCGACCGGCTCGTCCGGGAACGGGTTGGCCCCCTGCTCGATGGTCGAGCCGAGGTTGTCGAGCATCTCCTCGAGCGCGGCCGCGGCGTCGGGCCCGATGCGCTCGTCGTCGATGTCGACGTTCGGCGCCTCGGCCTCCAGGATCCGGCCCTGCCGGTCGTAGACGATGCGCCCCTCGGCGCCGACGAGGCTCTCGATCAGGTCCTCGGCCTCGGCGCTCTGGTTCTCCGCCCCCGCCAGGAGGCGGACGTCGTCGAAGCGGTTGACCACCGCGATGCGCTCGTCGTCGAGCTCCTCGCAGCGGTAGGTCAGGTCGTACTCCGTGCTGTTCCCGCTCGCCTCGCTCGCCTGCGCGAGGGCCTCCTCGGACAGCGGGACGCCGTCGACCTCGCCCGCCACCGCCCGTTGCGTGAGCTCCTGGCGCTGGAGGACGCGCTGCTCGCAGCCCGGCTGGGGTCGCAGCCGAAGGGCTCGGCGGGGCTCCTGGCCGGCGTCGAGCAGCTCGATCTCGACGTCACCGGAGAGCGACGCCCCGTCGCCGTCGCCGTCGCCGTCGGCCTCGTCCGCACCCGCATCGACACCCGTGTCCGCCCTCGCGGCGGGATCGTCGGCCCCGTCGTCGTCGCTGCAGGCGGCCCCGAGGAGCAGCAGCGAGAGGGCGATCAGCCACGCGAGCGGACGGCGCATGCGGGCGCACGCTACGCCTGAGACCACCCTGAGGGATTTCCGGGAACCATTCGTCCCCTTTGTGCGTCCAACCCGGTGATGTTGGCGATGTCGACCGCCGGGGTCGTCGGGATGGTCATCCTGACCGTGCTCGTCGTGGGCTTCATCGCGTGGCTGCTGCCGCGGCCCGAAGATCGCCGGCCCTCCGGCTGACGCTGTGGTCCGTCTCCGGGTCGTCACCCGGACCCGGAGGCGGATCCACCTCGCAAGGTCCCCCCGAGTCCCTCGGCCTGAGCTGGCCCGCCCTACAGCTCAGGCCAGGGGCGCGCGTGGCGGCGGCGCTTGCGGCTGCGGTCCCCGAGGGCCCAGGCTCGGCGCCA